>CALMSQ010000143.1:0-3521 GCA_937872345.1 uncultured Burkholderiales bacterium
GGCACGCGCGCGGTGCTGCTCGCGAGCGTCCCGAAGACCGAGCTGGTCGACGCCGCCAGCGCCGACCGGCTCTGGGCCGCGCGCCGCGGCCTGTTCTTCAAGCCCGTCGCCGGCTACGGCGGCCGGGCCGCGTATCGCGGCGACAAGCTGACGCGGCGTGCCTGGGAAGACATCGCGGGCGGCGGCTACGTCGCGCAGCGCTATGCGGCGCCCGGCGAGCGCGCGTTCGACGTCGGGGATCCGGCGCGGATGCTGAAGTTCGACCTGCGCAACTACGTCTACGACGGTGCCGTGCAGTGGGTGGCGGCGCGGCTGTACCAGGGGCAGACGACCAACTTCCGCACGCCGGGCGGCGGCTTCGCGCCGGTCTACAGCACGCCGTGACTCAGGCTGCGCGCTGCCTCGCCCCGGGCAGCCACGCGCCGCGCAGCGCGTTCATCGACTCCCACGCCGCTTCGTACTCGCGCCCGAGCCGCTCGACCAGTTCGGCGGCGCCCGGGACGTCGTGCACCGCGCCGATGCCCTGTCCGCAGCCCCAGATCGTCTTCCACGCCTTCGGCTTCTCGCGTTCCGAGCCGAAGTTCATCTTCGACGGGTCGCTGACCGGCAGGTTGTCGGGGTCGAGGCCGGCGTTGCGGATCGAAGGCTTCAGGTAGTTGCCGAGCACGCCGGTGAACAGGTTCGTGTAGACGATGTCCTCGGCCGACGACTCGACGATCATCCGCTTGTAGGCCTCGTCGGCGCGGGCCTCCTTCGTCGCGATGAAGGCCGAGCCGATGTAGGCGAGGTCGGCGCCGATCGCCTGCGCCGCGAGCACCGAGCGGCCGGTGGCGATCGCGCCCGACAGCAGCAGCGGCCCGTCGAACCAGGCGCGGATCTCCTGCACCAGCGCGAACGGCGACAGGCCACCGGCGTGGCCGCCTGCGCCGGCCGCGACTGCGATCAGGCCGTCGGCACCCTTGTCGATCGCCTTGTGCGCGAAGGTGTCGTTGATGATGTCGTGCAGCACGATGCCGCCGTAACCGTGCACCGCGTCGTTGACCTCGACGCGCGCGCCCAGCGACGTGATGACGATCGGCACCCGGTACTTCACGCACAGCGCCAGGTCGTGCTCGAGCCGGTCGTTCGACTTGTGCACGATCTGGTTCACCGCGAACGGCGCGGCCGGGCGGTCGGGATGGCGGCGGTCGTGCTCGGCGAGCTCGTCGGTGATCCGCTGCAGCCATTGCTCGAGCTGCTCGGCGGGCCGGGCGTTGAGCGCCGGGAACGAGCCGACGATGCCGGCCTTGCACTGCGCGATGACCAGGTCGGGGTTCGAGATGATGAACAGCGGCGAGCCGACGATCGGCAGGCGAAGCTTGTCTTTCAGGATCGGGGGCAGGCTCATGACGGGCGACTCTCCGCGTTTTGCTTGATGCGCTTCATGTGCGCGCAACGCGCATGGTGCCACCTTCCGGTCGCGCAAGGTGCCCGGCGATACAATCGCCCGATGCGCGATCGGCCTCCAGGTCCCGGCACCCGGGCATGCCCGACATGACCGCCGCCGGGCCCGAGCGCGCGCGCGGCCGCGCGATCGTCCTTGTCGGCGCCGGCATGGTCGCTGCGCTCAACGTCGGCAAGCTGCCGCCGGCGCTGCCCACGCTGCAGCAGGAGTTCGGGCTGTCGCTGGTGCAGGTCAGCTGGATGGTGTCGCTGTTCCTGCTCGGCTCGGCGCTGTTCGGCATCGTCGGCGGCTCGCTCGCCGATCGCTTCGACCCGCGGCGCGTGATGATCGGCGGACTGCTGCTCACGGCGTTCACCGGTGCGCTGGGCGCGCTGGCTCCGGACGCGACGGTGCTGTTCGCGAGCCGGGCGCTCGAGAGCGTCGCGTTCATGCTCACCGTGCTGCCGGTGCCCGCGCTGCTGCGCGACGCGGTGCCCGGCGCTTCGCTGCGCGGCTGGCTCGGCGTCTGGGCCGCCTACATGCCCACCGGCATGAGCGCGGCGCTGTTCTTCGCCCCGGCACTGATGGCCGTGGCCGGATGGCGCGGCGCGTGGGCGTTCTGCGCGGCGGTGGCCGCCGCCTGGGCGCTGCTGGTCGCTGCGACGCAGCCGCGGCGCGCGGCCCACGCGGCCACGCCCGCGCCGATCGCTGCGCTCGCGGCCGCGACGCTGCGCTCGCGCGGACCGTGGTTGCTCGCGCTGTGCTTCGCGTTCTACGCCGGCCAGTTCACCGGCATCTTCAGCTTCCTGCCCAGCGTCTACCGCGAGTACGGCATCTCCGCGCAACTCGGTGCATCGCTCACCGCGGTGGCCGTGGCGAGCAACGGCGGCGGAGGGCTGGCTGCCGGCCTGCTGCTGCAGCGAGGCGTCGATCGCGCGACGCTGATCGTGCTGGTGGGGATCACGATGGCGGTCTGCGCGTGGGTCGCGTTCGGCAGCAGCCTGGGCTTCGGCTGGCGCTATGCGGCGATCGTCGTGCTGTCGACGGTCGGCGGCCTGATCCCGGGCACGTTGTTCGCGACCGCGCCGTTCTACGCGCCGTCGATCGCGGCAGTCTCCACCACGGTGGGCCTGATGCAGCAGGGCTCGGGCCTCGGCCAGATCGTGCTGCCGCCGGCGATCGCGGCGCTGGCGCAATACAGCGGCGGCTGGAGTTCGACCTGGATTGCGACCGGCGCGGCGGCGCTGGTGACGGTGGCGCTCGGCCTGATGATCCGGCGCTACGACGCGATCAGGCCGCGCTGAGCCGCCGGCGGCTCACTCGTCGAGCAGGCGCCGCGCGCGGTCGAGGTCGGGCGACGGTGCCGTCGCCGGACGGCCGCGCCGCTGGACGCGCCACCAGACGAATGCGCCGACCAGCAGCAGCGCGAACGGCCCGAGCCACAGCAGCCAGGTGTTGCGCTGAACCGGCGGCCGGTACAGCACGAAGTCGCCGTAGCGCTGCACCAGGTACGCCTTGATCTCGTCGTTGCTGCGCCCGGCCTGGATCATCGTCTCGACCTGGTGACGCAGGTCGGCGGCGAGCTCGGCGTTGGAGTCGGCCAGCGTCTGGTTCTGGCAGACCAGGCAGCGCAGTTCCTCGGCGAGCCGGTGATAGCGGTCGCGTTGCTCGGGCGAGGTCAGGATGCCGGTGTCGGTGGGCCCTGCAACGGGGGCCGCCGCGGGGGCGGCCGTTGCGGCGGGGGTTGCAGCTGCCGCTGCCGCCGCAGCGGGCGACGCCGGAGTGGGCGTGTCGGCCGCGCGCGCGGTGCCCGCAAGCCACGCTGCGACGACCGCCAGCGCAAGCGCGGCGAGCAGCGCGGCTACGCCGCCGGCGTGCGGGCGGCGCGCCGGCGTGCGGATCGTCACGGGCGCGCGCATCACGAGCCCCGCAGCTGCCGCGCCATCGGCAGCAACTTCGTCTGCAGCAGCTCGGGCGTGACCGGCCCGACCTGCTTGAAGCGGATCACGCCGTGCTTGTCTATCAGGAAGGTCTCCGGCGCACCGTAGACGCCGTAGTCGATCGCGACGCCGCCCTTGATGTCGCTCACGACGACGGC
>CALMSQ010000144.1:0-6431 GCA_937872345.1 uncultured Burkholderiales bacterium
TGCCTGACCGAGCCGCACTGCGGCACCGACCTCGGCCTGCTGCGCACGAAGGCCGAGCCCCAGGCCGACGGCAGCTACCGGATCACCGGTACCAAGATCTTCATCTCGTCGGGCGAGCACGACCTGGCGCAGAACATCGTGCACCTGGTGCTCGCGCGGCTGCCCGACGCGCCGGCCGGCACCAAGGGAATCTCGCTCTTCATCGTGCCCAAGTTCGTTCCGAACGCCGACGGCTCGCTCGGTGCGCGCAACGGCGTGAAGTGCGCGCGGCTCGAGGAGAAGATGGGCATCCACGCCAACGCGACCTGCGTGATGGACCTCGACGGCGCCTGCGGCTGGCTGGTGGGCGAGCCGAACAAGGGTCTGAACGCGATGTTCGTGATGATGAACGCGGCGCGAATCGGCGTGGGCATGCAGTCGCTCGGCCTGATGGAGGTCGCCTACCAGAACTCGCTCGACTACGCGAAGGAGCGACTGCAGATGCGTTCGCTGTCGGGTCCGAAGGCGCCCGACAAGCCGGCCGACCCGATCATCGTGCACCCGGACGTGCGGCGGATGCTGCTCACGCAGAAGGCCTATGCCGAGGGTTCGCGCGCGTTCGCGTACTGGACCGCGCTGCAGGCCGACATCGCGCTCACGCACCCCGACGCCGAGGCGCGCAAGGACGCCGAGGACATGCTGGCGCTGCTCACCCCGGTGGTGAAGGCGTTCATCACGGACAACGGCTTCCTGGCGACGAACCTGGCGATGCAGGTCTACGGCGGCCACGGGTACATCCGCGAATGGGGGATGGAGCAGTACGTGCGCGACGCCCGGATCAACATGATCTACGAAGGCACCAACACGATCCAGTCGCTCGACCTGCTCGGCCGAAAGGTGCTCGGCGACAACGGCGCGAAGCTTCGCAAGTTCGGCAAGCTGGTCACCGCGCTGGTCGAGGCCGAAGGCACGAACGACGAGATGGCCGAGTTCATCAACCCGCTGGCCGACCTGGGCCAGAAGGTCGAGAAGCTGACGATGGAGATCGGCATGAAGGCGTTCGGCAACGCCGACGAGGCCGGCGCCGCGGCGGTCGACTACCTGCGCGTCATCGGGCACCTCGTGCTCGGCTACTTCTGGGCGCGGATGGCGCGGATCGCGCTCGATCGTGTCGATTCGGGCGATCCGGTCTATCGTTCCAAGCTGGCAACCGCGCGGTTCTACTTCGCCAGGCTATTCCCCGAGACGGCCTCGCTGATCCGCACGGCGCGCGCCGGTGCGGCCTCGCTGATGGACGTCGAGGTCGAGCTGTTCTGAGGCAACCCCATCCCTGCACGGAGCACTTCATCATGACGACATTCCGGTTCCCGTTGCGAGCGCTGGCGGCGCCTGCGCTCGCTGCCGCGGTCCTGGCCCTCGCGGCACCGTCGCTGCGCGCGCAGGCCCCGGCTTCGCCGGTCGGCCTGTGGAAGAACATCGACGACGAGACGAAGCAGCCCAAGGCGCTGATCCGCATCACCGAAGCGGACGGCGTGATCAGCGGCCGGATCGAGAAGATCCTGACCGAGAAGACCGACGCGGTGTGCGACAAGTGCACCGACGAGCGCAAGGACAAGCCGGTGCAGGGAATGACCATCGTCCAGGGCATCCGCCGCAACGCCGACGAGCCCGGCCTGTTCGACGGCGGGCGAATCCTCGATCCGAACAACGGCAAGGTGTACCGCAGCCAGATGCGGCTCATCGAAGGCGGCAGGAAGCTCGAGGTGCGCGGCTACATCGGCGCGCCGCTGTTCGGCCGCACGCAGACCTGGATCCGGGAAGAGTGAACGGGGCGCCCGGGCGCTCCCCAGAAACGAGGCGAAAGAAGTGGGCAATTTCATCGTGAAGAAGGTGGCCGTGCTGGGCGCCGGGGTGATGGGCGCGCAGATCGCTGCCCACCTGGTCAACGCGCAGGTCGACGTGGTGCTGTTCGACCTGCCGGCGAAGGAGGGCCCGAAGAACGGCGTCGTCCTGAAGGCGATCGAGGCGCTGAAGAAGATCAACCCTGCGCCGCTCGGCCACCCGGACCTCGCCGCATGCATCGCTGCGGCCAACTACGACGACGACCTCGAGCGGCTGCGTGGCTGCGACCTGATCATCGAGGCGATCGCCGAGCGGATGGACTGGAAGCACGACCTGTACCGGAAGGTCGCGCCGTTCCTGGGCGCCGACGCGATCTTCGCGACGAACACGTCGGGCCTGTCGATCGGAAAGCTCGCCGAAGGCTTCGACGCAGCCTTGCGCAAGCGCTTCTGCGGCGTGCACTTCTTCAACCCGCCGCGCTACATGCACCTGGTCGAGCTCATCGCGACCCCGGACACCGATCCCGCGATCGTCGACCGGCTCGAGACTTTCATGACGACGACGCTCGGCAAGGGGTGCGTACGCGCGAAGGACACACCGAACTTCATCGCCAACCGGATCGGCACCTTCGGCATGTTCGCGACCGTGGCCGAGGCCGCGAAGGCCGGCCTGGGCTTCGACGTCGTCGACGACCTGACCGGCGAGAAGCTCGGCCGCGCGAAGTCGGGAACGTTCCGCACCGCCGATCTGGTCGGCCTCGACACGATCGGCCACGTGATGAAGACGATGCAGGACAACCTGAAGGACGACCCGTTCGCGCCGCTGTACGCGACGCCCGCGTCCTTCGCGACGCTTATCGGCAAGGGCGCGCTCGGCCAGAAGACCGGCGCGGGCTTCTATCGCAAGGACGGCAAGGCGGTGTTGCGCTTCGACCCGGACAAGGGCGACTACGTGCCTGCCGGCGCGAAGGCAGACGAGACCGTCGTGCGCATCCTGAAGAAGAAGGACCCGGCCGAGCGGCTCAAGCTGCTGCGCGAGTCGACCAACCCGCAGGCGCAGTTCGTCTGGGCGATCCTGCGCGACTCCTGGCACTACGCCGCCTGCAAGCTCGAGGAGATCGCCGACAACGCACGCGACGTCGATCTCGCGATGCGATTCGGCTTCGCGATGGCTCAGGGCCCGTTCGAGGCCTGGCAGCAGGCCGGCTGGGGACAGGTCGCCGAGTGGATCCAGGCCGACATCGACGCCGGCAAGGCGCTCGCGAACGTGCCGCTGCCGAAGTGGGTGTTCGAGGGCCCGGTGGCGCGCCACGGCGGCGTGCACCAGCTCGAGGGCTCGTGGTCGCCGGCGCGCGGCGAGTTCGTGCCGCGCGCAGCGCATCCGGTCTACCAGCGCCAGCTGTTTCCGGTGCGGCTCGCCGGCGAGCACGGTCCCACCGGCCACACCGGCGGCAACACGGTCTTCGAGGACGAGTCGATCCGCCTGTGGACGCTCGACGGGCGCGGCGTCGACGACGTGCTGGTTGCGTCGATCCGCACCAAGGTGCATGCGATCGGCCCCGGCGTGATCGCCGGCCTGCTCAAGGGCGTCGAGCTCGCCGAGCGCGACTACAAGGGCCTGGTGGTGTGGTCGCCCGACGACCCGTTCTCGTATGGTGCCGACCTGCAGGCGATGCTGCCGGTGTTCATGTCGGGCGGCGTCGGCGCGATCGGCGAAGCGGAGAAGGCGCTGCAGGACGCGATGCTGCGCTTGCGCTACGCGCAGGTGCCGACGGTGGCCGCGGTGGCCAACATGGCGCTCGGCGGGGGCTGCGAGCTGGCGATGTACTGCGCGCGCCGCGTCGCGCACCTCGAGAGCTACATCGGGCTGGTCGAGGTCGGCGTGGGCCTGGTCCCGGGCGGCGGAGGGCTGGCCTTCGGCGCGCGCCGCGCGGCCGAGGAGCAGGCAGCAGCGCCCGACGCGAACCTGCTCGACTTCCTGAAGAAGTACGTGCTGGCCGCCGGTACCGCGCAGGTGTCGCGCTCGGCGATCGAGGCGCGCGCGCTGGGCTACCTGCTGCCCGAGGACCGCATCGTCTTCCATCGCCAGGAGCTGCTCTACGCGGCGATCCGCGAGGCGAAGGCGATGAGCGACGCGGGGTACCGGCCGCCGCGCAAGTCGATGATCAAGGTGGCGGGGCGCGCGGGCGTCGCGACCGTCAGCGCGCAGATGCTGAACATGCGCGACGGCGGCTTCATTTCGGCGCATGACTACCACCTGGGCCGCACGATCGCCGAGGTGATGTGCGGCGGCGACGTCGAGCCCGGATCGGTGGTCGACGAGGAGTGGCTGATGACGCTGGAACGCAAGGCGTTCACAAGCCTGCTCACGCATCCGAAGACCCAGGAGCGGATCATGGGGATGATGCAGACCGGCAAGCCGGTGCGCAACTGAGCGGCACGCAACCGGACGACGCCGTCCCGAAGCATTTCAGGAGTTGAAGATGAGCAAGCAAGTGCAGGACGCCTACATCGTCGCGGCCACGCGCACGCCGGTCGGCAAGGCGCCGAGGGGCGTGTTCCGCAACGTCCGGCCCGACGACCTGCTGGTCCACGCGATCCGCTCGGCGCTCGCGCAGGTGCCGGCGCTCGATCCGAAGACGATCGAGGACGCGATCGTGGGTTGCGCGATCCCCGAAGGCGAGCAGGGGCTGAACGTCGCTCGCATCGGCGCGCTGCTGTCCGGCCTGCCCGACACGGTCGGCGGCGTGACGGTCAACCGGTTCTGCGCGTCGGGCCTGACCGCGATCGCGATGGCCGCCGACCGGATCCGCGTCGGCGAGGCCGAGGTGATGATCGCCGCGGGCACCGAGTCGATGAGCATGGTGCCGATGATGGGCAACAAGCCGTCGATCAATCCGCGCGTGTTCGAGAGCGACGAGAACCTCGGCATCGCCTACGGCATGGGGCTGACCGCCGAGAAGGTCGCGCAGCAGTGGAAGGTGACGCGCGAGGCGCAGGACGCGTTCGCGCTGGCCTCGCACCAGAAGGCGATCGCCGCGCAGCGCGCCGGCGAGTTCGCCGACGAGGTCAGCCCGATCGACGTCGTCGAGCGCTTCCCGAACCTCGCCAGCCGCGAGATCGAGGTGCGCACCCGCCGCGTCGAGCTCGACGAGGGGCCGCGCGCCGACACGACGATCGAGGCGCTGGCGAAGCTGCGCGCGGTGTTCGCCGCGCCGCGCGACCCCGGCGGCAAGCCCACCGGCATGGGCAGCGTCACCGCCGGCAACAGCTCGCAGACTTCGGACGGTGCGGGGGCGTTGATCCTGGTCTCTGAGCGCGTCCTCAAGCAGTTCGGGCTCGTGCCGTTGGCGCGCTTCGTGTCGTTCTCGGTGCGCGGCGTGCCGCCGAAGATCATGGGCATCGGGCCGAAGGAGGCGATCCCGGCTGCGCTGAAGGTCGCCGGGCTGAAGCTCGATGACATGGGCTGGATCGAGCTGAACGAGGCGTTCGCCGCGCAGGCGCTGGCGGTCATCCAGGACCTGGGGCTGAATCCCGAGGTGGTCAACCCGTTGGGCGGCGCGATCGCGCTCGGCCATCCGCTGGGCGCTACCGGCGCGATCCGCGCGGCGACCGTCGTTCATGCGCTGCGCCGCCGCCAGCTGAAGTACGGGATGGTCACGATGTGCGTGGGCACCGGCATGGGTGCTGCGGGGATCTTCGAGCGGGTCTGACGCCCGCGATCGGGCGGACTCCCGGGGGCGGGGCTGGTCGGCGAGGGAGGTCGTACATGGCGCAGGCGGGGGACGGGTTGGCGCAGGGGCGCGCGGAGCGATGCGAATTGCGCACCGGGGACGGCTCGGTGGTGGTGGCGAACCGGTTCGACGCGACACAGGCGCGCGCAGCGGTCGTGGTCGCGCCGGCGATGGGCGTGCCCCAGGCCTTCTATCGCGACTTCGCCGCCTGGCTCGCGCAGCGCGGCTTCGACGTGCTGACCTTCGACTACCGCGGCATCGGGGAGTCGGCGCCGCGCTCGCTCAGGCGCTTTCGCGCCAGCATCGACGACTGGATCCGATTCGATTTCGAGGCGGCGATCCGCGACGCGCGCGCGCGCGCCGGCGACCTGCCGCTGTTCGTGGTCGGCCACAGCCTGGGCGCGCAGTTGCTCGCGCTGTTGCCTTCGGCCGGCGAGGTGCGCGCGCTGGTCGCGGTCGCGGGCGGCAGCGGCTACTGGCGCGGCTTTCCGGCGCGCCTGCGCCCGATGCTGCTGCTGATGCTGCACGGCGCCGCGCCGCTGACGATGCCGTTGGCCGGCTACTTCCCGGGACGCCGCCTGCGCATGATCGGCGACCTGCCGGCCGGGGTGATGCGTCAGTGGCGACGCTGGTGCCTCGACGAGGACTACCTGGTGGGCGTCGAGCCGGGCGCGCGCGAAGCTTACGAACGCGCACGCTTCGACCTGCTGTCGCTGACCTTCACCGACGACATGATGATGCCGCAACGCAACGTCGATGCGCTGCACGCCCACCTGCGCAACGTACGGCGCGATTCGCGCCGCATCTCGCCGGCCGATGCGGGCGGCCCCGTCGGCCACGTCGGCTTCTTCCGGCGTCGATATCGCGATACGCTCTG
>CALMSQ010000145.1:0-6431 GCA_937872345.1 uncultured Burkholderiales bacterium
CAGCTGCCCAACGACGGCGTCGGGCTGGCGCGGCTCGAGTTCATCATCAACAACAACATCGGCATCCACCCGAAGGCGATCCTCGACTACCCGAACGTCGACACCGACCTGAAGAAGGCCGTCGAGAGCGTGGCGCGCGGGCACGCGACGCCTCGGGCGTTCTACGTCGAGCGCCTCGCCGAAGGCGTGGCGACGATCGCCGCGGCCTTCTGGCCGAAGCCCGTCATCGTGCGGCTGTCCGACTTCAAGTCGAACGAGTACCGCAAGCTGATCGGCGGCTCGCGCTACGAGCCCGACGAGGAGAACCCGATGCTCGGCTTCCGCGGCGCCTCGCGCTACATCGCCGACGGTTTCCGCGACTGCTTCGAGCTCGAGTGCCAGGCGATGCGCAGGGTGCGCGAGCAGATGGGACTCACCAACGTCGAGCTGATGGTGCCGTTCGTGCGCACGACGAAGGAAGCGGCCTCGGTGGTCGATCTCCTCGCGCGCCACGGCCTGCGCCGCGGCGAAGCCGGGCTGCGGCTCATCATGATGTGCGAGCTGCCGTCGAACGCGCTGCTCGCCGAAGAGTTCCTGCAGTACTTCGACGGCTTCTCGATCGGCTCGAACGACCTCACCCAGCTCACGCTGGGGCTCGACCGCGACTCGGGACTAGTCGCCGAGAGCTTCGACGAGCGCGACCCGGCGGTGAAGCTGCTGCTCGAGCGCGCGATCACCGCCTGCCGCGCCGCCGGGAAGTACGTCGGCATCTGCGGGCAGGGACCGTCCGATCACCCGGACCTGGCGCAGTGGCTGATGCAGCAGGGAATCAGCTCGATCTCGCTGAACCCGGACACGGTCATCTCGACCTGGCAGCAGCTCGCCGGCGGCGCTCGCTGAGCGCCCAAACGGAAGAGGGCTCCCGCGGCAGCCCTCTTCGAGCCTCCGCGGCGCGCCGCGGAGGGCCTGGCCCGCGGGCGCCGCGCGGCGCCCCCGGTCAAGCGGTCACTTGGTGACCATCATCTGCGTCTTGGCGCCGTTCTTGAACGTGTAGAGCGTCAGCGTGCCGTCCTTGACGTCGCCGTGCTTGTCGAACGAGATCCGTCCGGTCACGCCGTCGTACTGGATCTTCGCCAGCTCGGGCAGGTACTTCTTCGGGTCGGTCGAGTTCGCCTTCTGCATCGCCGCGACCATCACGTTGACCGCGTCGTAGACGTAGGGCGCGTACAACTGCACCTCGAGGCCGGTCTTCTCCTTGAACTTCTTCCTGAAGGCCTCCATGACAGCGGCCTTGTCGGCGGTCACGCCGCCGGCCTCGGCGCACACGACCTTGCCGTCGCCGAGCGCGTCGCCCGCGAGCTTGGCCATCTCGGTGGTGCAGATCCCGTCGCCGCCCATGAAGCGCGCGTCGATCCCGAGCTGCTTCATCTGGCGCATCATCGGGCCGCCGACTGCGTCCATGCCGCCGTAGAAGATCAGGTCGGGCTTGGCGCCCTTGAGCTTGGTCAGGATCGCGTTGAAGTCGGTGGCCTTGTCGTTGGTGTACTCGCGTCCGACGACCTTGCCGCCGGCGGCCTTCGCCGACTTCATGAACTCGTCGGCCACGCCCTGGCCGTAGGCGGTGCGGTCGTCGATGATCGCGATCGATTTCGCCTTGATGTCCTTCACCGCGTACCGACCGAGCGTGCCGCCGAGCTGGCCGTCGTTGGCCACCACGCGGAACGTCGTCTTGAAGCCCTGCTGCGTGTATTTCGGCGCGGTCGACGACGGCGAGATCTGCGGAATGCCCGCGTCGCTGTAGATGCGCGAAGCCGGAATCGAGGTGCCCGAGTTCAGGTGCCCGACCACGCCGACCACGCCGGCGTCGACGAGCTTCTGCGCGGCGGCCGTGCCCTGCTTGGGATCGCCCGCGTCGTCCTCCGAGAGCAGCTCGAAGGTGACCTGCTTGCCGCCGATGGTGAGCTTCTTGGCGTTGAGCTCCTCGATCGCCAGCTTGGCGCCGAGCTCGTTGTCCTTGCCCAGGTGCGCGATGCTGCCGGTCAGCGGGGCGACGTGGCCGATCTTGACGACGGTCTGCGCCGCGGCCGGCGCGACGGCGGCCGCGAAAACGGAGGCGATTGCGAGTCCCACCAGCCTGTGCTTCATCAGGGCGTCTCCTGCAGGATGTACGACGAATGGCGGCCCGGGACCGGTCTCGACCCGACCGTGCACAACGGGCCGGATGCTAGCCGGAATCGGATGGGCGGGCAATGGATGAACGGCGAACCGGGGATGCTAGGATGCCGCCAGGAGGCGACCGATGCAGCTGCACTACTGGTGGTGGATCCTCGCCGTGGGGTTGGGCGTGCTCGAGATCCTCTCCGGCACGTTCTACCTGCTCGTCTTCGCGGTCGGTTGCGCGGCCGGCGGGCTCGCGGCCTGGGCGGGTGCGGGGCTCACCGCCCAGGTGCTCGTGACGGCCGCCGTCACCATCGCGGGGTGGGCGTGGCTGTGGCGCCGCGGTCCGGCGCGGCCGGCCCCGGGCGACGCGGTCGCCGATTCCAGCATGCTGCTCGACGTCGGCGAACGGCTCGACGTCGAGGAATGGGGCGCCGACCGGCGCGCCCAGGTGCGTTACCGGGGCGCCTCGTGGACGGTCGAGCTCGATCCGCAGGAGCCCGCCGCGTCGGCGGTGCCCGGCCGATTCGTCATCAGGCGGGTGGTCGGCAACCGCCTGGTCGTGCAGCGCGCAGCCTGAATCCCGAACCCCCAGGAGATGCCCATGGCCGGAGGAAACTTCGCGGTCGCCGCGATCGTGCTGGTCCTTGCGATCGTGTTCGTCACGCGCGCGCTGCGCATCGTGCCGCACCAGCACGCGTGGATCGTCGAGCGGCTCGGCAAGTACGACCGCACGCTCGGGCCGGGCCTGAACTTCGTCATCCCGTTCGTCGACCGGGTCGCGTACAAGCACTCGCTGAAGGAGATCCCGCTCGACGTGCCGAGCCAGGTCTGCATCACGAAGGACAACACGCAGCTCACCGTCGACGGCGTGCTCTACTTCCAGGTGACCGACCCGATGCGCGCGTCGTACGGGTCGAGCAACTACATCTCGGCGATCACGCAGCTCGCCCAGACGACGCTGCGCTCGGTGATCGGCCGCCTCGAGCTCGACAAGACCTTCGAGGAGCGCGACTTCATCAATTCGAGCGTCGTGGCCTCGCTCGACGAGGCGGCGCTGAACTGGGGGGTGAAGGTGCTGCGCTACGAGATCAAGGATCTCACCCCGCCCAACGAGATCCTGCGCTCGATGCAGGCGCAGATCACCGCCGAACGCGAGAAGCGCGCGCGCATCGCCGAGTCGGAGGGGCGCAAGCAGGAGCAGATCAACCTCGCCACCGGCGAGCGCGAGTCGTTCATCCAGCGCTCCGAGGGCGAGCGACAGGCCGAGGTCAACCGGGCGATGGGCGAGGCCGCGGCGATCCAGGCGGTGGCCGATGCCACCGCGCGCGCGATCGAGCGGATCGGGGGCGCGATCCGCCAGCCCGGCGGCATGGAGGCCGTGAACCTGCAGGTGGCCGAGAAGTTCGTCGACGCGCTGCGCACGATGGCCAGGGAGAACAACACGATGATCGTGCCGGCCAACCTCGCCGACCTGTCGACGCTGGTGGCCACGGCGACCAGCGTCGTGCGCCGGCAGGCAGACCTGCCGGGAGGCGCCGGGCGCACCGCGGGTTGACGCGCGCTGACGCGGCACGACGCTTCACGGCTCGTCGACGATTGCTCGCACCATGGCATCGAACACGCTGCTGGCCGGCGTCTCGCAGTTCCTGAAGGAGCACCCGCCGTTCTCGATGATGGCCAACGCCGACGTCGAATTCGTCGCGCGCAACGTCGAAGTCGCCTACTACTCGCGCGGCGAGGTGCTGATCGGCCCCGACGACGGTGCGCCGGCCGCGTGCTTCATCATCAAGCAGGGCCTCGTCGAGGGACTGCGCCGGCGCCCGGATCGGCCCGAGGCCGAGCTCGAGCCGACGGTGCAGCGGGTGCCCGGCGAGATGCTGCCGATCAGCGCGCTGATGGCGCAGCGGCCGGTCATGTCCACCTACCGCGCTGCGGGCGACGTGTTCTGCTGGCTGCTGCCCAAGGCCCGGTTCGACGAACTGCTGCAGCGCAGCCCGGTGTTCCTCGACTTCTGCAAGCGCCGGATGGCGAGCCTGCTCGACCTGTCGCACCAGGCGCTGCAGGCGAGCTACGCCGCCGGCACGACCCACTGGCGCTCGATCAACGCGCCGCTCGAGTCGATGCTCGGCCGGGCGCCGGTCACCTGTGCGCCCGAGGAAAGCCTGCGCACCGTCTTCGAGCGGATGGAGCACGAGCGGGTCGGGGCGGTGATCGTCGTGCGCTCGCCCGCGGCCGAGAGCGACCAGGTCGTCGGCATCTTCACCCGCAAGGACGTGCTCGGCCGGGTCGTGCTGCCGGGTCGGTCGCTCGACGAGCCGGTGAGCAGCGTGATGAGTGCGCCGGTGGTCACGCTGAAGGCCAGCGACACGGTCGGCGAGGCGATGCTGGTCATGGCCGACCGGACGATCCGGCACATCCCGGTGATGCACGACGGACGGCTCGCCGGCGTGGTGGCCGAGCGCGACCTGTTCGTGCTGCAGCGGCGCAGCATGAACCAGATCGGCGACGCGATCAGCCGGGCGGCGAGCGTCGACGACCTGAAGCTGCCCGCCGCGGACATCCGGCACTGGTCGCGCAGCCTGGTGGCGCAGGGCGTGTCGGCGGGCTTCATCACGCGGCTGATCAGCCGCCTGAACGACCAGCTCTCGGTACGGCTGATCGAGCTGAAGGCCGCCGAACACGGCGTGCCGCTCGACCGCCTCTGCTGGCTCGCGCTGGGCAGCGAGGGGCGCGAGGAGCAGACGATCGCGTCGGACCAGGACAACGGCCTGATCGTCGCCGACGAGTTCGCGTCGTCGATCGACGCGCTGCTCGTGTTCGCCCAGGCGGTGAACCAGGCGCTCGACGCCTGCGGCTACCCGCTGTGCAAGGGCGGCATCATGGCCGGCAACCCGAAGTGGTGCCTGAGCCTGTCGCAGTGGAAGGCGCTGTTCGACGGCTGGATCGAGCGCGGCGACCCGCAGAGCCTGCTCAACGCCAACATCTTCTTCGACTTCCGGGCGCTCGCCGGCGACTCGTCGCTGGCGCATGCGCTGCGCGACCACGTGACGCCGCGCGCGGCCGCGGTGCCGCGCTTTCTCAAGCAGATGAGCGACAACGCGCTGCGCAACGGCCCCCCGCAGTCCTGGACCGCCGGCGTCCTCGAGACGCTGTTCAGCCGTGAGGCGGCGGTGGTCGACCTGAAGCTCAATGGCACGGTGCCGTTCGTCGATGCGGCGCGACTGCTCGCGCTCGCCAACGGTATCCGCGCAACGGGCACCGTCGAGCGCTTCGAGACGCTGGCCACGATGGGCGTGGTGCCCGCCGCCGAGGTCCGGGGCTGGGTCGACTCGTTCCAGTTCTTCCAGAGCCTGCGGCTGCGCGCCCAGCACATGGGCGAGCCGGGGGCCGAGGGCAACCCGAACGCGCTCGACACGCGCACGCTGTCCGGGCTGGACCGGCGCATCCTGAAGGAGGCGTTTCGCGAGGCGCGCCGCCTGCAGCAGCGGCTGGCGCTCGACTACCCCGGCTGACCCCGATGCGCTGGCTCGATCGGCTGCTCGGGCGCGCCGCGCCCGACGAGGCTGCGGTGCAGGCGGGGCAGCGCTGGGTGGTGCTCGACGTCGAGACCAGTGGCCTGGACCAGGCGAGCGACCGGCTGATGTCGATCGGCGCCGTGGCCGTCCACGATCGCCGCATCGTCGTCGCCGACAGCCTCGAGCTCACGATCCGGCAGCCGAGCGCCAGCACGCGCCAGAACATCCTGGTGCACGGCATCGGCGCCGAGGCGCAGCTCTCGGGGCTCGACCCGAAGCAGGCCTGCGAGGTGTTCCTCGACTACGTCGGCCGCTCGCCGCTGCTGGCCTTCCACGCGTCGTTCGACCGGGCGTTCCTGATGCGCGCGGCGAAGGCCTTCGTCGGCGTCCCGATCGGCAACGCGTGGATCGATCTCGCCGACCTCGCACCGGCGCTGCACCCGGGCACGGGCGCACGCGCGCTCGACGACTGGCTGGCGCACTTCGACATTCCGGTCGACCAGCGCCACAACGCCGCGGGCGACGCCTTCGCCACGGCGATGCTGTTCCTGCGCCTGCTCGGTTCGGTGCCGCCCGCCGACCGGCGACCGCGCCAGTTGCAGCGGATCGCCGCCCACGCGCGCTGGCTCGCGCGCTGATCGGGGCCCGCCCCGGAACGAGCCGCGCTCAGGCCTTGTTGCCCTGCTTGAGCAGGCGCTGGCGCTCGCGCTGCCACTCGCGCTCGCGCTCGGTCTCGCGCTTGTCGTGCTGCTTCTTGCCCTTGGCCAGCCCGATCTC
>CALMSQ010000146.1:0-6434 GCA_937872345.1 uncultured Burkholderiales bacterium
TTGACGTAGCTGATGCGCCCGTCCATGTCGAAGGCGCGCATGCCGGTGAGCATGGAGTCTTCCATCGCCTGCCGGAAAGCCGTCTCGGCGGCCAGAGCCAGCTCGGCGTTGCGGCGCTCGGTGACGTCGCGCGCGACCGCATACAGCAGCGGGCGGGGCGCGTCGGCGTCCGCATCGCGACGCAACGACCAGTGCAGCCAGCGCCACGGCGTCGGCGTGCCGGCAGCGGCCGGCGAGGCGTTCGGCGGGTCGGAGTCGCCTGCCGCTGCGCCTGCCGGCGCCCCGTTCGTCGCCTGCGCCGGGTCGCGCGCGCGAAAGCGCGCCTCGAAGCTTGCCGACGAGGCGCCCGGCTGGCCGATCTGCGCCAGCGCCGTCGCGACCTGGTCGCGGTCGTCGGGATGGACCCATCGGTCGATGCGGCGGCGTCGCTCGCCGGCGCCGAGCACGGTCTCGAAGGCGGGGTTGCCGCGTACCAGCGTGCCGTCGGTCTCGAACACGCACAGCGGGTCGGGCGACAGCGTGAACAGGCGGTCGCGCTCGTACTCGGCAAACAGGCGCCGGCGTGCGTGGCGCCACAGCATGACCAGCGTGACGAGGATCGCCAGCGACAGGCCCACCACCGCCGCCACCAGCGAGCGGTCGATCAGGTGCGGCTGCATGTCGTAGGCGAACGCGCGAAGCCGCACGCCATGGCCGGGCGGATCGAGCGGCAACTCGTAGCTCAGGTGCGCGAGGTCGATTTCGAACAGCGACGAGCTGACCAGGCTGTTGCCGTCGCGGTCGACGATCGACAGCTGGTAGCGGTCGCGGATCGTCTGCAGCAGCGACCCGCCGAGCACGCGGTTGAGCGAGTAGCCGACGATCACCGCGCCAGTGAAACCGGTGTCGTCGTAGACGGGCGTGTGCAGTTCGACCAGCACGTCGCTGGCTGCCGAGGAGAACGGCCGGGTGAACACCGCGCGCTGGCGGCGGCGGATCTCGTCGAAGGCTTCGCGGCCGGCCGCGTCGGAGACCGTTGCGCCACGCGCGCGCAGCGCGATGGGAACAACGCCTCGCGCGTGCACCGCGTGCGTGACCCGGCCGTCGGCGTCGATCAGCGCGATGTAGTCCGCCGAGCTGCGGCGCGCGAGGAAGTCCTCGATGGCCTTGTCGGCAGCAATCGGGCTGCGGCGCGCGCGCGCCGACCACTCTTCGGCCACGAGGCCGATCTCGTCCTGGTCGTCGCGCAACTCGCGGCGCAGCGCGGTCTGCGCGCTGGCGACGTCGCGATACAGCGCCTGCTTCTGCTGGTCGATCTCGACCGCGCGCAGGTACCAGAAGAACGCGCCCATCAGCAGTACGAACAGGCCGATCCCGAACGCGTGCGACAGCGACAGCCAGCGGATGGCGCGCATCTCGGCACGTCGGGTCGAAGGGTCGTTGCGGTTTTTCATGGCGCGATGAGGCAGTGTACCGAGTGTAGGCAGCGCGCCCGCGCAGGGTCCATGCGCATCGACCCTACAGCGTCGACGAAATACCACAATATGGGATGAAATTCCTCAATACAAAAATTTTCCTTGTCATTTGAGGGGTGGCTTCCTAGAATCGGCCGGAAACGATCCATCAACGGAAGGAGGAGATCCCATGTCAGCGCTTCCGACACGGCTGCCTGCCGCCGACGATCCGACCGACCCGGATGTCGTCGAGACGCGCGAGTGGCTCGACGCCCTCGAGACGGTCATCGACCGCGAGGGGCCGGAGCGCGCGCACTTCCTGCTCGAGCGGATGATCGAGAAGGCCCGCCGGTCCGGCGCCTTCATTCCGTTCTCGGCCAACACCGCGTACGTCAACACGATCCCCGCGCACCTCGAAACGCACTCGCCGGGCAACGCCGAGTACGAGGAGCGCATCCGTTCGTTCATTCGCTGGAACGCGATGGCGATGGTGGTGCGCGCGAACAAGCACAACCCGCCCGACGGCGGCGACCTCGGCGGGCATCTCGCGTCGTTCGCGTCGCTGGCGACGATGATCGGCGCGGGGATGAATCATTTCTGGCACGCGCCGCACGAGGGCCACGGCGGCGACCTCGTCTACTTCCAGGGGCACTCGGCGCCGGGGCTCTACGGGCGCGCGTTCCTCGAAGGCCGCCTCACCGAGGAGCAACTAGCCAACTTCCGCCAGGAGGTCGGCGGCAAGGGGCTGTCGTCGTACCCGCATCCGAACCTGATGCCCGACTTCTGGCAGTTCCCGACGGTCTCGATGGGCCTCGGGCCGCTGATGTCGATCTACCAGGCGCGCTTCCTGAAGTACCTGCACGCGCGGGGGATCGCCGACACCAGCAACCGCAAGGTCTGGGTGTTCTGCGGCGACGGCGAGATGGACGAGCCGGAGTCGCTGGGCGCGATCAGCCTCGCCTCGCGCGAGAAGCTCGACAACCTGATCTTCGTCGTCAACTGCAACCTGCAGCGCCTGGACGGCCCGGTGCGTGGCAACGGCAAGATCATCCAGGAGCTGGAAGGCGATTTCCGCGGCTCGGGCTGGAACGTGATCAAGCTGATCTGGGGTTCGTACTGGGATCCGCTGCTCGCGCGCGACAAGGACGGCATCCTGCAGCGGGTCATGGAAGAGACCGTCGACGGCGAGTACCAGGCGTACAAGGCCAACGACGGCGCGTTCGTGCGCAAGTACTTCTTCGGCAAGCACCCGAAGCTGCTCGAGATGGTCTCGCGGATGACCGACGAGGACATCTGGCGCCTGAACCGTGGCGGCCACGATCCGCACAAGGTCTATGCGGCGTTCCACGCGGCCTATCACCATCGCGGGCAGCCCACCGTGATCCTGGCCAAGACGGTCAAGGGCTACGGGTTGGGCCGGGCCGGCGAGGCGAAGAACCCGACCCACCAGCTGAAGAAGCTCGACGCGAGCTCGATCCGCGAGTTCCGCGACCGCTTCGCGATCCCGATCCCGGACGACCGGCTCGAGGAGATCCCCTTCTACAAGCCGCCGGCGGACTCGCCGGAGATGAAGTACATGATGGAGCGGCGCCACGCGCTGGGCGGGTCGCTTCCGCAGCGGCGGCGCCGTTCGAGCGAGTCGCTCGCGGTGCCGGGGCTGGAGGCGTTCCAGGCGGTGCTCGAGCCGACCGCCGAGGGCCGCGAGATCTCGACCACGCAGGCCTTCGTGCGCGTGCTCACCGCGCTCACGCGCGACAAGACGCTCGGCCCGCGGGTGGTGCCGATCGTCCCCGACGAGGCGCGCACGTTCGGGCTGGAGGGCATGTTCCGGCAACTCGGCATCTACGCGCCCGAGGGGCAGAAGTACACGCCGGTCGACAAGGACCAGGTGATGTACTACCGCGAGGACGCGGCTGGGCAGATCCTGCAGGAGGGCATCAACGAGGCGGGGGCGTTCTGCTCGTGGCTCGCGGCGGCGACGTCGTACTCGACGAACGACCGCATCATGATCCCGTTCTACATCTACTACTCGATGTTCGGCTTCCAGCGCGTCGGCGACCTGGCATGGGCGGCCGGCGACATGCAGGCGCGCGGCTTCCTGCTGGGCGGCACTGCGGGGCGCACGACGCTCAACGGCGAGGGCCTTCAGCACGAGGACGGGCACAGCCACATCCTGTCGTCGACGATCCCGAACTGCGTCTCGTACGATCCGACCTTCGCGCACGAGGTGGCGGTCATCATCCACCACGGCCTGAAGCGCATGGTGCAGGATCAGGAGAACGTCTACTTCTACCTGACCGTGATGAACGAGAACTACGCTCATCCGGGGCTGCGCAAGGGCGACGAGGAGGGCATCGTCAAGGGCGGCTACCTGCTGCGTGCGGGGCCGAGGAAGGCCGAGCACCGCGTGCAGCTGCTGGGCTCGGGCACGATCCTGCGCGAGGTCATCGCCGCGGCGGACCTGCTCGAGCATGACTGGGGCGTCGCCGGCGACGTCTGGAGCATCACCAGCTTCACCGAGCTGCGTCGCGACGGCCTCGACTGCGAGCGCTGGAACCTGCTGCACCCCGCCGACAAGCCGAAGCAGTCGTACGTCGCGAAGCTGTTCGAGAAGACGCACGGGCCGCTGGTCGCGTCGACCGACTACATGAAGCTGTTCGCCGAGCAGATCCGGCCGTTCCTGCCCAAGGGACGCGCCTACCACGTGCTCGGCACCGACGGTTTCGGTCGGTCGGACTTCCGCGCCCGGCTGCGCGAGCACTTCGAGGTCGACCGGCACTTCGTCGTGGTCGCCGCGCTGAAGTCGCTCGCCGACGAGGGCGCGATCCCGGCGAAGAAAGTCGCCGAGGCGATCCGCAAGTACGGGATCGATCCGGCCAAGACCAATCCGCACCACGCCTGACGGGCGCCTTCACGGGGCAATGTCGAGATGGCAATCATCGAAGTGAAGGTTCCCGACATCGGCGACTTCAAGGAAGTCGAGGTGATCGAGGTGCTGGTGAAGCCGGGTGACCGGGTGGCGGTGGAGCAGTCGCTGATCACGGTGGAGTCCGACAAGGCGTCGATGGAGATTCCGTCCTCGTCGGCCGGTGTCGTGAAGGCGCTGAAGCTCGAGATCGGCGACAAGGTCTCGGAAGGCTCGGCGATCCTGGAGCTGGAGGCCAACGGAGGGGCGGCCGAGGCTGCGGCGCCGCAGGCAGCGGCGCCGTCGCCGGCCGAGGCGAGCCGTGCCGTGGCCGAGGCGTCGCCACCGGCAGCTCCCGCGGCGGCGCCTGCGGCGCCCGCGGCTGCGGCCGTCGACGCGAGCGCGTCCCCCGCGGCGGCCTTGGTGCGTCCTGCGCCCCCGGCGGCGAGCCTGGCGGGCAGCGGCCACGACGCGGTGGTCAAGCCGCACGCGTCGCCGTCGGTGCGGCGCTTCGCGCGCGAACTCGGCGTCGACCTGTCACTGGTGCGCGGCTCGGGCCCGAAGCAGCGGATCCTGCACGACGACGTGCGCGAGTGGGTCAAGGGCGTGGTCAGGCAGGCGGGTGCTCCGGCGGCGGCCGCGCCGGCCGGTGACGGCGGCGCCGCGCTCGGCCTGCTTCCGTGGCCGAAGGTCGATTTTGCGAAGTACGGGCCGATCGAGACGAAGCCCATCCAGCGCATCCGCAGGATCTCGGCGGCGAACCTGCACCGCAACTGGGTGATGATCCCGCACGTCACCAACCACGAGGACGCCGACATCACCGGGCTCGAGGCGTTCCGGGTGCAGCTGAACCGCGAGCACGAGAAGCAGGGCACGAAGGTGACGATGCTCGCGTTCCTCATCAAGGCCTGCGTGGCGGCGCTCAGGAAGTTCCCCGAGTTCAACGCGTCGCTCGACGGCGAGTCGCTGGTGCTCAAGCAGTACTACCACGTGGGCTTCGCCGCGGATACGCCCAACGGACTGGTGGTGCCGGTGATCCGCGACGCCGACCGCAAGGGCGTGCTCGAGCTGGCGCGCGAGAGCGCGGAGCTGGCGTCGAAGGCGCGCGAGGGCAAGCTCGCGCCGTCGGAGATGCAGGGCGGTACGTTCACGATCACCAGCCTCGGCGGCATCGGCGGCACCTACTTCACGCCGATCATCAACGCGCCCGAGGTGGCGATCCTCGGCGTGTGCCGCTCGTCGATGCGCCCCGTGTGGGACGGAGCCGCGTTCCAGCCGCGGCTGATGCTGCCGCTGTCGCTGTCCTACGACCACCGCGTGATCGACGGCGCCGCCGCCGCGCGCTTCAACGTCTACCTGTCGCAGCTGCTCGCCGATTTCCGGCGTGCGATGCTGTAGTCCCGATACCGCAACGAGTCGCTCATGAGCCAGACGATCGAAGTGAAGGTGCCCGACATCGGCGATTTCAAGGACGTCGAGGTCATCGAGGTGCTCGTGAAAGCGGGCGACCCGGTGAAGGTCGAGCAGTCGCTGATCACCGTCGAATCCGACAAGGCGTCGATGGAGATCCCTTCGTCGGCGGCAGGCGTCGTCAAGGCTTTGAGATTGAAGGTCGGCGACAAGGTGTCGCAGGGATCGGTGGTGCTCGAGCTCGACGTCGAGGCCGGGCAGGGCGAGTCGCCGGCGGCGGCACCGGCCGCGAGTGCCGCAGCTGCAACCGCGGCCGCGCCCGTCGCGAGGGCGGCGCCTGCGCCGGTCGCAGCCGTCGCATCCGCGACCGCGGGGTCCCCCGCGCCTGCGCCGCAGGCCGGCGCAGCGGGCATCCGGGCCGACCTCGAATGCCGGATGCTCGTGCTGGGCGGCGGCCCCGGCGGCTATTCGGCGGCGTTCCGCGCCGCCGATCTCGGGCTCGACACGGTGCTCGTCGAGCGCTACGCGACGCTGGGCGGCGTGTGCCTGAACGTCGGCTGCATCCCGTCGAAGGCGTTGTTGCACGTCGCGTCGGTGATCGACGAGGCCCGTCATTTCGCCCGGGCAGGCGTCGAGTTCGACGCGCCGCGCATCGACCTCGATCGCCTGCGCGCGCACAAGTCGGC
>CALMSQ010000147.1:0-3148 GCA_937872345.1 uncultured Burkholderiales bacterium
GTGAGCGGCAGCTGGAGCCAGCTCGACCGGCTGCGCGGCACGATCGACGCCGTGCGCCTGTTCCGGACGATTCCCGGCGTCGGCGCGCAGCTCGCCGAGAGGCTCCACGAAGCGCTCGGCGCCGACACGCTCGAGGCACTCGAGGTCGCAGGGCACGAAGGGCGGCTCGCCGACGTGCCGGGCGTCGGCCCGCGACGCGCCGCCGCGATCCGCGACTCGCTGACCGCGATGCTCGACCGCTCACGCAGGCGCCGGCGCGGCCCGGTGTCGCCGGCCGGCGCAGAGCCGCCGGTGTCGGTGCTGCTGGAGGTCGACCGTCGGTATCGCGAAGAGGCCGGCACGGGGAAGTTGCCGACGATCACGCCGAAGCGCTTCAACCCCGAAGGCAAGGCCTGGCTGCCCGTGCTGCACGCGACGGTCGACGACTGGCACGTGACCTCGCTGTACTCGAACACCGCGCGGGCCCACGAACTCGGCCGCGTGTTCGACTGGGTGGTGATCTACTTTCATCGCGACGCGCAACCGGAACTGCAACGCACCGTCGTGACCGAGACGCGCGGCACGCTCGCGGGCCGACGCGTCGTGCGCGGCCGCGAAACCGAATGCCGCGACTGGTACGAGGGCGCGACGAAGCGCTGACGCTCAGGCCTCGGGCGGTTGCGCGATGAACCCGGCGCGCATCAGCGCGTCGGTCGCGCCGCGCGCCGCGGCGATCGACTGCGCGGCGCGCGCGACCAGCTGCTCGCGAGTGAGGCGCAACCGCGCGACGCCCTCCTGCTGAGCAGCCAGCGCGGTCGCCGCGGCCACCCTCGGATAGAGGTCGGGATCGTCCATCCGCGGCACGATGCGCTCGGCGGAAAGCCCGCGCTCGCTCGCCACCGCCGCCACCTCGCGCGCCGCCGCGATCGCCATCGAATCGGTGATCGTCGTCGCGCGAACGTCGAGCACGCCGCGGAACACGGCCGGAAAGCACAGCGAGTTGTTCACCTGGTTCGGGAAGTCGCCGCGACCGGTCGCCACGATCCGCGC
This sequence comes from uncultured Burkholderiales bacterium, assembly GCA_937872345.1. GTDB lineage: Bacteria > Pseudomonadota > Gammaproteobacteria > Burkholderiales > Burkholderiaceae_E > Zeimonas. The sequence goes on from CALMSQ010000147.1 coordinate 1,030, forward strand.
GCCGGCCTCGAGCGCCGCCGACGGCCAGATCTCGGGAACCGGGTTCGCGCACGCGAACACGATCGCGTCGCGCGCCATCGCGCGGACCCAACCGGCGTCGATCGTGCCCGGCCCCGGCGTCGAGAATGCGAGGCAGACGTCGGCGCCGCGCAGCGCTTCGGCGACGCCGCCCACGATGCCGTCGGCGTTCGATTCACGGCAGATCGCCCACTTCGCGGCGAGCGCCGGTTGCTGCGCCTCGATGTCGCCGCGCCCGCGGTGCAGGGTGCCGCGCGTGTCGCAGGCGACGATCCGCGCCGGGTCGGCGCCGCAGGCCGTGAGCAGCCGATAGCTGGCGGTGTTGGCCGCGCCGATGCCGACCATCGCGATGCGAACCCGATCGAGCGGCTTGCCGACCACCTCGAGCGCGTTGAGCAGCCCCGCCAGCACCACGACGGCAGTGCCCTGTTGGTCGTCGTGCCAGACCGGGATCTTCATCCGCGCGCGCAACGCCTCGAGGATGCGGAAGCACTTGGGCTGCGCGATGTCCTCGAGGTTGATCGCGCCGAACGAGGGCTCGAGCATCTCGACCGCGCGGATGAAGTCGTCCTCGCTGCGGCTGCGCAGGCACAGCGCGACCGCGTCGACGCCGCCCAGGTACTTGAACAGCAGCGCCTTGCCTTCCATCACCGGCAGGCCGGCCTCGGGGCCGATGTCGCCGAGCCCCAGCACCCGGCTTCCGTCGGACACCACCGCCACCAGGTTGCCGCGGTTCGTGTGCTCGAACACGAGGTCGGGCTCGCGCTCGATCGCCCTGCACGGCGCGGCCACGCCCGGCGTGTACCAGACCGAGAAGTCGGCGAACGAGCGGATCGCGCACTTGGGCAGCGTCTGCATCTTGCCACCGTAGAACGGGTGCAGCCGCATGGCCTCGTGGGCGGGCTGGCCCGCCTTCGGCGGCTCCGATCGTGCCTGGCTCATCCGGTCCTCCATCGGCGGGCGCACTGGCCCGCACCGGACGATACCGCGCGGGCGCCAGGCACGCCAGGCGCCAGGCGCCAGGCGCCTGGCGCTCAGGGGCGCTCAGGGGCGCTCAGGGGCGTTCAATGGCGAGCGTGCGCGAGACCGCATGCCCGCGGCCGCGCGCGATCAGCCAGGCGTTGACCGGATACGCGGCAACGCCCGCCACCGCCAGCGACGCCGACAGCGCGCCCCAGAATAGCGGCGCGTCGAGCGGCGCGTCCATCGCCCCCGGAATCGCCAGCATGATCACGTTGTCGACGATCTCCATCAGCGTGATCGATGCCGTGTCCGCCGCGAGCGCCAGCCGCGCTGCGGCCCTGGCGCCGAAGCCGGCGCGAAGCAGCGGAATCGCGGTCAGCGCGTAGCCCGACGCGAACGCCAGCACGAGCGCCAGCGCGATGGTCGCGCCGTTTCCCCATCCGAGCGCGGTGCCGATCACCATGCCCGCGATTTCGCCGATCGCGCAGCCGGCCAGGCAGTGCAGCGTGGCCATCAGGGCGACGCGGCGAGGATCGTCGGCGCCGGCGGCCGCCGGGTGATGGTGGAGGGTGTGGTCCATGGCGCGCTTCCTCGAAAGGGTTGCAGGAGCCACGATCGTCGACCTTCCCATGATTGGAAGGTCAAGCGTTCGTCGCGGCCGGCGCTGCGAGCGCGTGTCAGCTACGCAACAGCACGGGCGACAGCGTCGCCGCGACGATGCCGGCCGGCGCGACATAGCGCAGCGCGAAGCGCAGCGCCCGCGCGGCGCGCGCACCGAGGCGCAATTCTTCGGCGAGCATCCGCGTGGGCACCGCCCAGCCGGCGAAGCTCGCGATCGCCAGCCCACCGAGCGGCAGCAGCAGGTTCGACGTCAGCTGGTCGACGAGGTCGAAGACGGTCGCGGAGGAGACGATACCCAGGCCAGCCAGCGGGTGCCAGTTCGCCCAGAGGTTGAACGACAGCACGGTCGCGATCCCGGCAACGAAGGTGCTGGCGGCGGCGCCCCATGTGGCAGCGGGCCGGCGCCACCCCAATCGTCGCGTCAGCAGCGCCACCATCAGTTCGAGCAGCGAGATCGCCGACGCGAGCGCCGCGACGAACAGCAGCACGAAGAATGCGACCGCCGCGACGGTCCCGA
>CALMSQ010000148.1:0-11860 GCA_937872345.1 uncultured Burkholderiales bacterium
TTCGACGTCCACATGACCGACCTGATCGAGGGACGCCACAAGCTCGCCGATTTCCGCGGGCTGGTCGCCTGCGGCGGTTTTTCGTACGGCGACGTGCTGGGCGCCGGCAGCGGATGGGCCAAGTCGATCCTGTTCAACGCGGCGATGGCCGAGCAGTTCGCGCTGTTCTTCGGCCGCGCCGACACCTTCAGCCTGGGCGTCTGCAACGGCTGCCAGATGATGTCGCAGCTCAAGGCGATCATCCCCGGCGCCGCGCACTGGCCGCGCTTCCTGCGCAACCGCTCGGAGCAATACGAGGCGCGGCTGTCGATGGTCGAAGTGCTCGAGTCGCCGTCGGTGCTGTTCGCGGGCATGGCCGGCAGCCACGTGCCGATCGCGGTCGCGCACGGCGAAGGCCGCGCCGAGTTCGACACCGGCGAGCAGCAGCGCCACGCCGGGCCGGTGCTGCGCTTCGTCGAGAACGACGGCTCGCCGGCAGACACCTATCCCGCCAACCCGAACGGATCGCCGGGCGGCCTCACCGGCTTCACCAGCGCCGATGGGCGCGCGACGATCCTGATGCCGCATCCCGAGCGGGTGTTCCGCTCGATCCAGATGAGCTGGCGCGACGCGTCGCTCGGCGAGGATTCACCCTGGATGCGCCTGTTCCGCAACGCCCGCGCCTGGGTCGCCTGATCGAATGCTCTCCACCGTCAATGTCACGATGCAGTTCGGGGCCAAGCCCCTGTTCGAGAACGTCTCCGTCAAGTTCGGCGAGGGCAATCGCTACGGCTTGATCGGTGCCAACGGCTCGGGCAAGTCCACGTTCATGAAGATCCTCGGCGGCGACCTCGAGCCGAGCTCGGGCCAGGTGATGCTCGACCCCAACGAGCGGCTCGGCAAGCTGCGCCAGGACCAGTTCGCCTTCGAGGACGACCGCGTGCTCGACGTCGTGATGATGGGCCACGCGGAGATGTGGCAGGCGATGAGCGAGCGCGACGCGATCTACGCGAACCCGGACGCGACCGAGGACGACTACATGCACGCGGCCGAGCTCGAGACGCGCTTCGCCGAATACGGCGGTTACACCGCCGAGGCGCGTGCGGGCGAGTTGCTGCTGGGGCTGGGCATCCCGGCCGGGCAGCACGCCGGGCCGATGCGCGAGGTCGCCCCGGGCTGGAAGGTGCGCGTGCTGCTGGCGCAGGCGCTGTTCGCCGACCCGGACGTGATGCTGCTCGACGAACCGACCAACAACCTCGACATCGACACCATTCGCTGGCTCGAGTCGGTGCTCAACGAGCGCGACTCGACGATGGTGATCATCTCGCACGACCGCCACTTCCTGAACGCCGTGTGCACGCACATGGCGGACCTGGACTACGGCGAGCTTCGCGTCTATCCGGGCAACTACGACGACTACATGCTGGCGTCGGCCCAGGCGCGCCAGCGCCAGCTCTCGGCCAACGAGCGCGCGAAGGATCGCATCGCCGAGCTGCAGGAGTTCGTCCAGCGCTTCGCCGCCAACAAGGCCAAGGCGCGCCAGGCCACCTCGCGGCAGAAGCTGATCGCCAAGATCCGCAGCGAGGCGGTCGAGGTCAAGCCGTCGTCGCGCCAGAACCCGTACATCCGGTTCGAGCAGGCCAGGGCGCTGCATCGCCAGGCCGTGGAGGTCGAAGGGCTCGAATACCGGTACGAGGGGGCACAGCGGCCGGTGTTCAGCGGCTTTTCCACCATCGTCGAGGCCGGCGACCGGGTCGCGATCGTCGGCGCCAACGGCGCCGGCAAGACCACGCTGCTGCGCTGCCTGGCCGGCGCGGCGCTCGGGGGCCTGGCGCCCACGCGCGGGTCGGTCAAGTGGTCCGAGAACGCCGACATCGGCTACATGGCGCAGGACGTGCACCCGGACTTCGACAGCGACGACACGGTCACCGACTGGATCGGCCGCTACACGAAGGCGGGCGACGACGACCAGATGGTGCGCAGCGTGCTGGGGCGGCTGCTGTTCTCGGGCGACGAGGTGCGCAAGCCGGTGCGGGTGCTCTCGGGCGGCGAGAAGCACCGGATGAGCTTCGGCCGGCTGATGCTCGGGCGCCACAACGTGCTGATGCTCGACGAACCCACCAATCACCTCGACATGGAGTCGATCGAGTCGCTGCAACTGGCGCTCGAGAAGTTCGCCGGGACGCTGTTCGTGGTGTCGCACGACCGCCAGTTCGTCGACGCGGTGGCGACCCGCGTGCTGGAAGTGCGCGCGGGCGGCGTCATCGTCGACTATCGCGGCGATTACGAGGAGTACCTGGCGAGCCAGGGCATCGCCTGACGGCGGTCTGGCGCCGCGTTACGCGGCCGGCGATGCGCCCCGGGCGCGGCGAGCCGGCCAGCCGCTGCGGATCTCGTTGCGCAGCGCGGCCGCGGCGTCCGACGGGTCGGCGCGCTGCAGCAGCCTGACCGGGCAGCTCCCGAGCGCGGGCAGTCCCTGGGCGCGCGCCGCTTCCAGCAAGTGCCGGCGGGCGGCAGCCTCGGGCAGGGCGATCAGGCCGAACCCGCGGCGTGCGGCTTCGATGCCGATCGCCAGGCTGTCGGCCTCGAACACGGTGCGATGGGGCGTCACGCTGTCGGCGAGCGCGCGCTCGACGCGCGCTCGAAGCTCGCCGCCGCGAGGCAGCCCGACGATCTGCCAGCGCGGATCCGACGCCGGGGCGGCCGCGTGCCCGTACCAGCGAAGGCGATCGCGACCGAGTTCGCTGCTCACCCAGGGTGGCGCGCCGCGCCCCACCGGCGCGTCGTCGCACCCGTGCACGACGGCCACGTCCACGAGCCCTGCAGCGAAACGCTCGAGCACGGCCGCAGCCGGAGCGACTTCGACCCGCAGGTCTACTTCGGGCCACACCTCGCTGAAGCCGCGAGCCAGCTCGATCAGGCCGTGGCCGAGCGTGGCCGATTCGTCCGCGGCGAGGACGACCATTCCCGACAACGGTCGCGCATCGAGGCGGCTGAGCGCAATCTGCTGCAGCCGCAGGATGTCGCGGGCGATCGGCAGCAGGCGCTGCGCCGCGGCGGTGGGTTCGACCGAGCGGGTGGTGCGTTCGATCAGCGCCGTCCCGACCCGTTGTTCGAGCCTCAGGATCTGCGTGCTGACGGTGGACTGGCTGACACCGAGCGCGCGGGCGGCGCGAGAGAAGCTGCGCGCTTCGGCCACGGCGACCAGCGCGCGGAGTTGCGGCAGTGGCAGTTCGTCCATCGACATTGTCGATAAATGAATGAATTTATCGATTCAATGAACTGGAAGTATATTCCTCAACCTGTTGTTTTGTCGAGCATTAGTTGGGTCGATCGAGACCGGGATCGGCTGTCAGCTTGCCGACGGCTTGACCAGCGACGCGGCGAGCTTCGCGCGATGACGGGCCGTCTCGGCGTCGTCGGCGCGAGCCAGCGCGACACCCATCCGGCGCTTCGGGAACGACTCCGGCTTGCCGAACAGCCGCAGCTCGGTGCCGGGCACGGCGAGCGCCTCGGCCACGCCGTCGAAGCGCATCGCGCCCGCCTGTACGCCACCGTAGATCACGGCGCTCGCGCCCGGCGTGCGCAGCGACACGTCGACCGGCAGCCCGAGGATCGCGCGCGCGTGCAGTTCGAACTCGGACTGGTGCTGGCTGATCATCGTGACCATTCCGGTGTCGTGCGGCCGCGGACTCACCTCGGAGAACCAGACCTCGTCGCCGCGCACGAACAGCTCGACGCCGAAGATGCCCAGGCCGCCGAGGTTGTCGACGACGCGCCCCGCGACGTCCTTCGAGCGCTGTAGCGCCAGCGCCGACATCGGTTGCGGCTGCCAGCTCTCGACGTAGTCCCCCGCGACCTGCACGTGCCCGATCGGCTCGCAGAACGCCGTGCCGACCGTTGCGTCGGCCCGGCGCGCGCGCACGGTGAGCAGCGTGATCTCGTAGTCGAACCGGACGAAGCCCTCGACGATCACCCGGCCGATGTCGACCCGGCTGCCGCTGCCGGCGTATCGCCAGGCCGCCTCGACCTCGTCGGGGCCGTCGACTTTCGACTGGCCCTTGCCCGACGACGACATGACCGGCTTGACGACGCACGGGTAGCCGATCGGCGGCTGCCCGTCGCTGCCTTCGATCGCCGCGCGCAGCTCGGCGAGGCTGCCGGCGAATCGGTACGGCGACGTCGGCAGTCCGAGTTCCTCGGCCGCGAGCCGCCGGATGCCTTCGCGGTTCATCGTCAGCCAGGCGGCGCGGGCGGTCGGAATCACCGTCGCCAGGCCTTCGCGTTCGATCTCGATCAGCGCCGGCGTGGCGATCGCCTCGATTTCGGGGACGACCAGGGCCGGGCGCTCGCGCTCGATCAGCGCGCGCAGCTGCGCGCCGTCGGTCATGTCGATCACGTGCGCGCGGTGCGCGACCTGCTGGCCCGGCGCGTGGGCGTAGCGGTCGACGGCGATGGTCTCGACGCCGAGGCGCTGCAGGGCGATCAGCACTTCCTTGCCGAGTTCGCCGGCGCCCAGCAGCATCACCCGCGTCGCGGCGGGCGACAACGGCGTCGCGAACGTTTGCAGGGCGGCGCGCGGGGCGGGCGTTGCGCCGCCGGCGGGGCTCGATCGGGGCATGGTGAAGCGGCCTCGTGGCTGGCGTGGAACGGTCGAAGGGGTGAGGCGGACGGCGTCAGGCCGACGGGATGAAGTCCGGGTCGTCCTGGTGCTTGCGTTCGAAGCGCAGGAAATCGTAGTAGCCGCACTTGCGGCCGTTCGGATACTGCCGGCACACCGCGGGGCGCGCCTCGTAGACGGTGCAGCGGCGCGCATCGGTGTCGAAGAAGCGGCAGATCGATCCGTAGATCTCGTCCTTGCGGTGGCGCAGGATCCGTTCGTCGTCGTCCTCGTCGCGGTAGCGACGGGTGAAGCGCTTCTCGGCCTCTTCGAGCGAGAGCCCGAAGTGCCGCGCCAGCCGGGCGAGGTCCTTGTCGCGAACCTCGATGCGCGGGTAGCTGCAGCAGTAGCCGGGGCACCGGGAGCAGTCGTACTTGATCTTCTCGGGCGTGGTCTTGGGCATGGGCGGCAAGGCGGGGGGCACGGCGGCGGGAGCGCAAGTGTAGCGCGGGCGCAGGCCGGCTCGCGGCGCCCCCGGACGGCTCGGCGCGCGCGTGGTTCGGGCGCCGCCTTCAGCCGCTTCGGCGCCGGCGCAGCATTCGCCTGACGAAGCGGCCCGGATCGACCGCGCGCAGCAGGTCCGACTCGAGCGGAAGCGGATCGCCCTCGGCGAGAGCGGGCAGCAGCACGGCGGCCAGCGTCGCCCACAGCAGGCCGCGCGAGCCGAAGGCGAACGCGCCGTAGAGCCCGGGCGCGCGCGGTAACGGCAGCCGATCGTTGCGCAGCAGCGCCGCGGCTTCGCGCAGCGCCGTCGGCTCGTCCGGGAGCGCGCCGATCGCCGGCATGCGGTCGGTGCTGGCGTAGCGATGTCCGACCGGCCCGGACCGGGCGCCGACGAGCCAGTCGCGGGGATCGCCGCCGATCATCCGCGCGAGCCGCCCGAGGTTGCCGGCATCGACTTCGGCGGAGGGCTCGAGCGAGGCGCCGTCGTCGAAGCTGGCGCCGACCAGGATCGCGTCGCCGAGCGGCGCGGCGTAGGCGTCTCCGCCGAGCACGGCGCGCAACGCGCCGATCCGTTCGCGCTCGACCAGCGTGCTCTGTCCGCGCACGCGGCGCACTGCGAACGAACCCATCCCCGCAAGCCGTGCGGCGTCGCCGGCGTTGGCCAGGATCGCGACTGCGGCCTCGCCGAGCGCGCGTCCGGCGGTGTCACGGGCGACCCAGTTCCCGTTCGCAGCCTCCAGCGTGGCGACGGCCGCGCCGCAGCGCAGCGCGACGCCCGGCGTCGCCAGCCACGCCGAGGCGAGCGTCGAGGGATCGAGCGCGTCGCAACCCGGCAACCACAGTCCGCCGCGAGGCAGGTCGAGGCCGGTCGCGTCCGACGCCTCGTCGCGCGCGAGCTGGCGCACGAACGACCCGGGGAAGCCCAGCCGCTCGAGCATCGCGGCGCGGGCGGCGTGCTCGCGCTCGTCGGCGTCGACCAGCAGCTTGCCGAGCGGCGCGCGCGAGGCCAGCGCCGCGTCGAGCTTGCGCCAGCCGAGCGCGTTGCGCGTCAGTCGCGCAAGCGGGTTGTCGTCGGGCGACAGGTGCAGGTGATCGGCGCACAGTGGCTGTGCCGAGCCGCCACGCAGCGGCGCCGCGGCCGATTCGAGCACGGTCGCCTGCCAGCCGCGCCGCGCGAAGCCGGCGGCGACCGCCGCGCCCGCGAGCCCGGCGCCGACCACCAGCGCGGTGCGCGCCGGCCAGCGCGGTGGTGGTTCGGGTGGCGCAGCGCCACGCCACCGCGGCGCGTACCGGCCGCGCAACCGATGGCGTTTGCCCGCGTGACCGGCGACTCGCTCGACCTCGAACCCGGCGCCGTGCAACGCTTCGCGCACCGCGCCGGCTGCCGACCAGGTCGCCAGCGTGGCGCCCGGCCGGGCAAGCCGCCCCAGCGCCCGCATCAGTGCGGGGTCCCACATCCGCGGATTGCGTGCCGGCGAGAACCCGTCGAGGAAGAGCGCGTCGGCGGCCAGCCGAAGCTTCGGCACGAGCGCGAGCGCGTCGCCGAAGCACAGCGTGAGCGTGACGGCTGCGTCCTCGAAGGCAAGGCGGTGCAGGCCCGGCAGCGCATCGGGCCACTGCGACAGCAGGCGCTGCGCGTCGTGCGCGGGGGCGCCGAGCGCCTCGAGCGCACGCCGCAGGTCGTCGACGGCCAGCGGATGCGCCTCGACCGACACATAGTGCAGACGCGCCGGCGCGCCGCCGCGCTCGCGCCAGGCCTGCAGCGTGGCGAGGAAGGTGACGCCGACGCCGAAGCCGAGCTCCAGGATCGTGAACGACGCGCGATCGGCGTCGCCGGCACGAGCGCCCCAGCGCTGCGGCAGCCCGCAGCCCTCGACGAACACCGCGCGCGCCTCCGACCACGCGCCGGCGCGGCTGCGGAACACGTCCCCGTAGAGGGTGCTCAGCGGTGCGCCGGATTCGTCGAACGCGAGCGGCGGGTGGGGGTCGAGGGCGGGCATGGGGTTGATGGCCGTCAACGGTCGCGGTAGCCGCACGGGGGCGGGGGGCCGTCCGATGTTAAGTTACAGTCGAAGCATCCAACGAGGACGAAGCGAATGATCAGGGCTCATTGGCAGGACCGGATCGAAGTTGCGCTGGGCTTGTGGCTGGTGGCCTCGCCCTTCGTGCTGGGCGTGACGCGCCAGCCGGCCGCCTGGGCGGCGATTCTCGCAGGCGTGGCCGTCGTGACGCTCGCGGTCGACGCCTTCTACTATCCGGAAATCGTCGAGGAATGGGGCAACCTGGCGGTCGGCATCGGCCTGGCCGCGTCGCCGTGGTTGCTGGGCTACGATGGCGAGCGGGCGGCGATGATCAACGCGCTCGCCTGCGGCGTCGCGATCGCCGCGCTGTCGTTCTGGACCGCCGAGGACATCCAGCGCGAGCAACGTGAGGCCCGCTGAGCCCGAATCGGCGCGCGCCCCGGCGGGCGGGCTCGCGCGACTGGCACGCTGGTTCGACGCCAACGTGCTGTCCCTGGGCCGCGACATGCGGCTGTCGTACCTGCCGCCGCTGATGGTCTACATGGCGGCGGGCATTTCCGGGCTGACGGCGATCGTCGGCACCTTCTTCGTCAAGGAGTATCTCGGGCTGTCGGCCGAGTTTCTCGCCGCGCTCGGCTTCTGGGCCGGCCTGCCCTGGGCGCTGAAGATGCCGCTGGGGCACCTGGTCGACCTCGTCTGGCGCTACAAGGCCTGGCTCGTCTACCTCGGCGCGACGCTGATCGCCGCGAGCCTGCTGATCATGATCGGGCTGCTGGCCGACCCCCGGGCGATGGCGACGGTGATGCGCGCCGAGGCGTGGTACGTGCTGTCCGCGCTGCTTGCGCCGATCGGCTACGTCACGCAGGACGTGGTCGCCGACGCGATGACCGTCGAGGCCGTGCCGCACCACGACGAGGCCGGGCGCCCGCTGGACGAGGCGCGCCGGCGCGCGATGCACACGACGATGCAGACGCTCGGCCGCGTCGCGATCATCGGCGGTGGCGTGCTGGTCGCGCTGGCCAACGTGTTCCTGCTGCGCGGCGCGGGTACGCTGCCCGAGGCGCAGAAGGTGGCGGTCTACGTGCTGGTCCACGAACTGGCGTTGCTGATCCCGGTGGTGTCGGTCGCCGGCGTGGTGTTCGCTGCGTGGCTGCAGCGGCGAACGCGTCGCCGGCTGCGCGCCGAGGGACTCACCGAGGCCGAGATTTCGGCCAGGATCGACGTTCACCCGCAACGCCCGCCGGTCAACTGGTGGGTGCTCGGCGGCGGCCTCGCGTTCGCGCTGGTGTCGGTGGCGGTCGGGCTCAGCGACTTTCGCTGGAGCGAGGAGCTCATCTTCGGCGTGTCGATGGCGATCATCGTCGCGCTGATGTGGCGCCTGCTGGGTGAGCTCGAGCCTGCTGCGCGGGCGACGCTGCTGGGCACCGCGCTGGTCGTGTTCGTCTTCCGGGCGACGCCGACGGCCGGCGCCGGCCAGACGTGGTGGATGATCGACGAGCTCGGCTTCGACCAGCAGTTCCTGTCCGTGCTCTCGGTGATCGGCAGCGCGCTGACGCTGGCCGGCCTGTTCGTCTTCCGGCGCTTCATGGCCGAGCGCTCGATCTACTACATCGTCGGCATGCTCACCGTCGTGGGCATGCTGCTGATGCTGCCGATCGTCGGGATGTACTACGGGCTGCACCACTGGACGGCCGCGCACACCGGCGGCCTGGTCGATGCCCGCTTCATCGCGCTGGTGGATACCGCGATCGAGTCGCCGCTCGGCCAGATCGCGATGGTGCCGATGCTGGCCTGGATCGCCAACTCGGCCCCGGAGAAACTGAAGGCAACCTACTTCGCAGTGATGGCGTCGTTCACCAACCTCGCGCTGTCGGCCTCGCAACTGGGCACGAAGTGGCTCAACCAGGCCTTCGTCGTGACGCGCCAGGTCAAGGATCCGGTGACCGGCGTCGTGTCCGCGCCCGCCGACTACAGCCAGCTGGGCGACCTGATGCTGCTGGTGCTGCTCATCGCGCTGGTCGCGCCGCTGGCCACCATCGCGCTCGTGCGGCTGGCGCGGCTGCGCAGCGCCTGAGCGGCCTGCGATCGGCGCTCGTGCGGCCTGCCGGGTGCCGCGCGTGACGCGAGCGGCTCGGCAGCGGCGCGGCGGATAGAATCGCGCGATGCGTGCCCTCGCGCGATGGGCCGGACGCGCGCCGGCGGTCATTGCTCTCCTGCTGCTGTCGCTCGCCGCGCACCTGGCCGTGCTGCGCGGCGCCAGCCTGTCCGGCTGGTTCTCTCCGCCTGCGCCCGCTGCGCTGCCGGTGACCGTGAGCCTGATCGAGCCCGCGGCGCCGGCGCCACCGCCCCCTGCAGTCGAACCGCCGCCGCCCGCCAGGCCCAAGCCCCCGCCGCGCGCGAAGCCTCGCCCCGCGCCGCATGCGGCGCCGAAATCCGTGCCGAGGCCCGTCGCCGAGGCGCCCGCACCGACGCAGCGGGTCGATGGGCCCGGAGCGTCGATCGCCGAGGGCGAACCCGTGTCCGCAGACGAGCCCGGGTCCGACGCAGCGGGCACGGCGCAAGGTGCGGCGCCGGCCGGGCCGATGCCCGCCGGGGCGGCGGCGCCCGGCGCGGAGCCGGTGACCGGCGAGCCCGCGATTCCTCCGCCGTCCCCCGAGCCGCCGATCGTGGTGACGCCGCAGTCCGGTTCCGTGCGCTATCGGGTCCATTACGGCGATCCGGCAGACGGCAACGTGGTCGCGACGCTCGAGCAGTCGTTCGCCATCGGCGCGGATCGATACCAGTTGCACAGCGAGGGCCGGGCGCAGGGGCTCATCGCGTGGTTCTACCGCGGAACGCTGGTACAGGACAGCGTCGGCACCGTGTCGGCGGCCGGGCTCGCGCCGTCGATCTATCGCGAGCAGCGTGGCGACCGCGCGCCGCGCTGGGCGACGATCGACGCCGCGAGGGGCGAGGTCGTCTTCGGCTCGGGCCTGCGGCGCGAAGCGCCGCCCGGCGTGCAGGATCGCCTGTCGGCCGCGGTGCAGCTGGCGCTGCTGCGGCAGTCGCGGCCGGCGCTGTTCGAACCCGGCGCGACGATCCATCTGCCGATGCTCGGCAGCTCGAACGTCGAGTCGGTGGGTTGGCGCGTGCTCGGCGAGGAGCCGGTGACGACCGACGCCGGCGTGGTGAGGGCCATGCGCCTGAGCCGCGCCGGCACGAGCGAGGACGACCCGGCGATCGACGTCTGGCTCGCCCTGGACGCGCGCATCGTGCCGGTGCGCATGCGCATCACCGAGCCCAGCGGGCGCGCGCTCGACCAGGTCCTCGCGTCGCAGTGACTGCGCTATCCTGCGCGCCATGACACGCGTATTCCACCGCACGCTCGGACGCAGGTTCCCGGTCGCCGTTTCGGGCAGCGGCGTGTGGCTGCGCGACGCCGAGGGCAAGGCCTACATCGACGCATCGGGCGGCGCGGCCGTCTCGTGCCTCGGCCACGGACACCCCGACGTCGTCGCCGCGATGCACGCCCAGATCGACCGGCTTTCCTACGCGCACACCAGCTTCTTCACGACCGAAGTCGCCGAGCAACTGGCCGAGACGCTGGTGGCCGACGCGCCGCAGGGGATCGCTCAGGTCTACTTCGTGTCGGGCGGCTCGGAGGCGATCGAGGCGGCGCTGAAGATGGCGCGCCAGTACTTCGTCGAGATCGGGCAACCCGAGCGGCGCCACTTCATCGCGCGCCGGCAGAGCTACCACGGCAATACGCTCGGGGCGCTGGCGGTCGGCGGCAATGCCTGGCGCCGCGCGCAGTTCGCGCCGCTGCTGATCGACGTCGCGCACGTGTCGCCGTGCTACGAGTACCGCGACCGCGGTACGGGCGAGACGCCCGAGGCCTACGGTCAGCGCCTGGTCGCCGAGCTCGCGGCCGAGATCGAACGGCTCGGGCCGCACAACGTGATCGCCTTCGTCGCCGAGACCGTGGGCGGGGCCACTTCGGGCGCGCTCACGCCGGTGCCCGGCTACTTCCGTGGCGTTCGCGAGCTTTGCGATCGCCACGGCATCCTGCTGATCCTCGACGAGGTGATGTGCGGCATGGGCCGCACCGGCACGCTGCACGCCTGCGAGCAGGAGGGCGTCTCGCCCGACCTGATGACGATCGCCAAGGGGCTCGGGGGCGGGTACCAGCCGATCGGGGCCGTGCTGGTGCAGCAGCGCGTGGTCGACGCGTTCGCATGCGGCAGCGGCTTCTTCCAGCACGGGCACACGTACCTCGGCCACGCCGTGGCGTGCTCGGCGGCGCTCGCGGTGCAAAGGGTCATCCGGCGCGACCGCCTGCTCGATGCCTGCGTGCAGCGCGGCGAGGACCTGCGCGCCGGGCTCGTGCGGCGCTTCGGCACCCACCCGCACGTCGGCGACATTCGTGGCCGCGGCCTGTTCATGGCGATCGAACTGGTGGCCGACCGCGAGGCGAAGACGCCGTTCGATCCCGCGCTGAAGCTGCACGCGCGCATCAGGCAGGAGTCGATGGCGCGCGGCCTGATGGTCTACCCGATGGGCGGCACGATCGACGGCCGCCTGGGCGACCACGTGTTGCTGGCACCCCCGTTCATCGTCGCGCCGCAGGAGGTCGGGCAGATCGTCGAGCGGCTCGGCGAGGCAGTCGACGCGTCGATCGCGGCGCTGGCGGGTGCGCCGCGCTGAGTAACCGTCTTCCGAGTCAAGTGCGGTGAAGCGAGTTTTCCCAGGGTTTGTTGGTGCGGACCATGGCGTTGAG
>CALMSQ010000149.1:0-5447 GCA_937872345.1 uncultured Burkholderiales bacterium
AGCCGGATCGTCCCGTCGCTGTCGACGACGATCAGCGCATCCGACGCGGTGTAGAAGATCTGCTCGTAGAGCCACGGGTACGCGTCGCCGATCGATGCGCCCCGCGCGTCGGAAGCGCCAGGCTCGGGCCGCTCCGGGCGCCGGTTCATTCGGGCGACACGCGAGCGGCGAACAGGTAGCCGACCCCGCGCACCGACTTGATCAGTTCCGGCTCGGCGGGATCTCGTTCGATCTTGCGCCGCAGCCGACCTACCTGCACGTCGATCGCGCGGTCGAAGGGACCCGCTTCGCGGTGATGCATCAGCGCCATCAGCTGGTCGCGAGACAGTGCGCGATTGGGGTTGCGCACGAAGGTGCTGAGCAGGTCGAATTCGCCGGTCGTGAGCGGCACGACCGCGCCGTCGGAGCGCATCAGCGAACGCGAGGACAGGTCGATGCGCCAGCCCGCGAAATCGTAGCGGTCGCGCGCGGCCGCGGGCTCGGCGGGCGGGCTCTCGACCTTGGTCCGGCGCAGCACGCTGCGCACGCGGGCGGCGAGTTCGCGCAGGTCGAAGGGCTTGGCGACGTAGTCGTCGGCGCCGAGTTCCAGGCCGACGATGCGATCGACCGGCTGGCCGCGGCCGGTGACGATGATGATGCCCGGGGGTCGCGGCTGCGCGCGCAACTCGCGCGCGAGGCTCAGGCCGTCCTCGCCGGGCAGGCCGAGGTCGAGCAACACGATGTCCGGCCGCTCTCGCGCCACCTCGGCGCGCATCGAGGGGCCGTCGGCCACGGCCGCGACCTCGAAGCCGAAGCCGCTCAGGTAGTTGGCGAGGAGATCACGGATCTCTTCTTCGTCGTCGACGACCAGTACTCGATCTGCCATGCGCGTCGAAGGCTGCCGGCCGGCCGCCCGGGTTCGCTACGTGCTGCTTGCACTACTTCGGGGCGATTGTAGCGCAGCATCGTGCGAGCCTAACCGCATTCCCCCTGATGGCCGCAAGCGGTGCAGAACATGCAGCCGTCGCGCTTGATGTAGGCGTGCGCGCCGCAGGACGGGCAGGGCTGGCCCGCGATCAGCGGCGCCGCGGTGCTCGCGGCGGCGGGCTCGGACCCGGGCAGCGCGAGCGCGCCGGCACCGCCGATCGCGTGCCCCTCGCTGTCGAGCAGGCCGAGCACCTTGAAGCGGTGCAGGATCAGGGCGGCCACGTAGGCGACCGTGCTCGGCCAGATCTGCTGGCGGTTCTCGCCGGGCACCGGCGCCCAGAACGATCCGTTGAGCTCGCCGAAATTGAGCAGCTTGCGCAGCTTCAGGCCGATCCAGTTGACGTCGATGACGTGCATGTCGAGCGACAGCAGCTTGCACAGGCCGTCGAGCACGCGCGGATAGTCGCCGGACAGCCAGATCGAGTAGGGCCGCCGGGTACCGTCGGGCAGTTGCAGCTCCTTCAGGCCGAGCACGAAGTCGTCGCCGGTCGCGGCGTTGCTGATGTCGGCGGTCCAGGACAGCGTGCCCAGCGGGCCGGACTTGGGCTCCTTGCGGAACATCATCGCGTCGAGCATCGGCGTGGGTTGCGCGTCGAGTGCCTCGAACATGCCGAGCTCCTCGCAGCGGTGCCGGACGATCTCGGCGAAGCCGGCGACGATCCCGGGCGTCCAGCGGATCTCGCCGGCAGGCGGGAACGGCATCTGCAGCGGCTGCTCGTCGCGCGTGCGCGCGAGCGCGTCGAGCTTGAGCTTGAGCCACCCGCGGTCGTTCGAGCGCATGTCCATCGACAACGCCTTGGCGATCGCGCCGAGGCCGCGCGGCTGCTCGTTGCCGTTCACCCAGGTCTCGAAGGGCACGCTGCGCAGGCCCTGGCTGCCGTCCGCACGCGTGAACGACTCTTCGGTCTGGCCGATGAAGATGCAGAACGACGTCGGCCGGTCGATCGGTTCGACCATGTACGAGTAGGCCATGTTGCCCGTCGCCAGCTTCGGCCGGCTCGGCCAGCGCAGCGACGACAGCGCCGGCTGCGGAATGCGCTCGAGGCGCAGCCGCCGATCGGGCTCGTAGTGCAGGTCCTGCGGCTGCTGCGCGGCGGCGGTCGCGCTGGGCACGCTCAGCACCGAGCCGATGACCGAGTTGGGCCGATACGTGGTGATGCCCTTCAGTCCGGCCCGCCACGCCTCGAGGTACAGCGACTTGAACTCGTCGTACGGGTAGTCTTCGGCGACGTTGACCGTCTTGCTGATGGCCGAATCGATGAACGGCTGCACCGTCGCGCTCATCCGCATGTGGTCGAGCGCGCTGATCTGCATCGCCGACACGAAGTAGTCGGGCAACGCATTGACGTCGCGGCCGAGGTGGCGCCAGAGCCGGTAGGCGAAGTCCTCGACCTCGTACTCGTGCTTGCTGCCGTCGGGCATGCGCTTGCGACGGGTGTAGGTCCAGGAGAACGCCGGCTCGATGCCGCCCGACGCATTGCCGGCAAACGCGATCGAGATGGTGCCGGTGGGCGCGATCGACAGCAGGTGCGAGTTGCGGATGCCGTGCTCGCGGATGCGCTGGCGCAGCTCGGCGGGCAGTCGCGACGCGGCGTGCGGCTCGGCCAGGTAGGCGTCGGCGTCGAATAGCGGGAACGCGCCGCGCTCCTGCGCCAGCGCGACCGACGCGTCGTAGGCGACGTCGCGCATCATCTGGGCAATGCTGGCGGCGAACGCGCGGCCGGCCTCGCTGTCGTAGCGCAGCTTCATCATCGTGAGCGCGTTGCCCAGCCCGGTGAACCCCAGGCCGATGCGTCGCTTGGACTGCGCCTCGCGCTCCTGCGCCTGCAGCGGCCACAAGGTGAGGTCGAGCACGTTGTCGAGCGCGCGCACCGAGAGGGCGACCGCCCGGCGGAAGCGCTCGTAGTCGAACGACGGCGCGTCGCCGAACGGGTCGGCGATGAACCGGGTGAGGTTCATGCTGCCCAGGTCGCAGCAGCCGTACGGAGGCAGGAACTGCTCGCCGCAGGGGTTGCTGGCGGCGATGGTCTCGCAGTACGACAGGTTGTTGTCGCGGTTGACGCGGTCGATGAAGATCACGCCCGGCTCGGCGTGGTCGTACGTCGACTGCATGATCTGGTTCCAGAGGTCGCGCGCCCTGACGGTCTTGTAGATCCAGGCGCCGTCGACGCGCTGGCCGTGGCCGGTGTCGTCGAAGGGCTGCACCGAGTGGACCAGGTCGAACATGCCGTCGGCCTCGACGGCGCGCATGAACGCGTCGGTGACCGCCACCGACATGTTGAAGTTCGACAGCGAGCCGTCGTTCTTGGCGTTGATGAACTCCTCGACGTCCGGGTGGTCGACCCGCATGACGCCCATCTGCGCGCCGCGCCGCGAACCCGCCGACTCGAGCGTCTCGCACGACTTGTCGAACACGCGCATGTAGGACACCGGCCCCGAGGCGCGCGACAGCGTTCCCTTGACCAGCGCGCCGCGCGGCCTGATCGACGAGAAGTCGTAGCCGACGCCGCCGCCGCGGCGCATCGTCTCGGCCGCCTCCTGCAGCGCCGCATAGATGCCCGGCGTGCCGTGCTCGTCGTGACCCCAGACGGCGTCGCCGATCGGCTGCACGAAGCAGTTGATCAGCGTTGCGCGGATGTCGGTGCCGGCGGCCGAGTTGATGCGACCGGCCGGCACGAAGCCGTTCTCCATCGCCCAGAGGAACTCGCCCTGCCAGTGCTGCTGGCGCTCGGCCGGTTCGACCGACGCCAGCGCGCGCGCCACGCGCACCCGGATGTCGCGCGCGGTGCACTCGTCGCCCTTGGCATACTTCTCGCGCAGGACGTCGACGGTGACTTCCTGTTCGGGCAGGGCGGCGAGCAGGTCTTCGATTTTCATCGGCGGGATTCCGGGAAGGCGGGTGGCGGGAAGAACGGGCGCCGGACGCAGCGGCGATTTGCGATTCTATCTCCGCCGGAGGTCCGGGCGGACTTAATCCGCATCAAGACAGCGACGTCAGGGTCGGCGAGAATAGGGGTCCCTCCCGGGCCCCGCCGATCCATGCAGAAGCACGTCCAGTGGAATGTGTGGTACGTGGTCATCGCGATCATCGCGATGATCGCGTTCAACGACGCGCTTCGCTCGTGGCGTGAAGTGCAGCCGCTGGCGTACAGCGAGTTCCTGGCGCAACTCGACGCCGGCAACGTCGAGGAGATCCGCGTCTCGAACGACCGCATCGAGGGCACCCTCAAGCGCCCGCTGGCCGACGGACGGACGCGCTTCGCGACCGTGCGCATCGACCCGGAGCTGGCCGACAGCCTGGCGCGCCACCAGGTGAAGTTCAGCGGCGTCATCGAGAGCACGCTGCTGCGCGACGTGCTCGGCTGGGTCATCCCCGCGCTGCTGTTCTTCGGGCTGTGGTCGTTCCTGTTGCGCCGCTTCGGCGAGCGCGGCGGCCTGGGCGGCGGGCTGATGTCGATCGGCCGCAGCAAGGCCAAGGTCTACGTCGAGACCGGCGTCGGCGTCACCTTCGCCGACGTCGCCGGCGTCGACGAGGCGAAGGAGGAACTGCGCGAGGTGGTGGGCTTCCTGAAGGACCCGACGCGCTACGGCCGGCTCGGCGCGCGCATCCCCAAGGGCATCCTGCTGGTCGGCCCGCCCGGCACCGGCAAGACGCTGCTGGCGCGCGCGGTGGCGGGCGAGGCGGGCGTGCCGTTCTTCTCGATCAACGGCTCCGAGTTCGTCGAGATGTTCGTCGGCGTCGGCGCGGCGCGCGTGCGCGACCTGTTCGAGCAGGCGCGGCAGAAGGCGCCGGCAATCATCTTCATCGACGAGATCGACGCACTGGGCCGCGCCCGCGGTGCGTTCGGCGCCTTCGGGGGCGGCCACGACGAGAAGGAGCAGACGCTGAACCAGTTGCTCGCCGAGATCGACGGGTTCGACCCGAGCGCCGGCGTGGTGCTGCTCGCCGCGACCAACCGACCCGAGATCCTCGACCCGGCCCTGCTGCGGGCCGGGCGCTTCGACCGGCAGGTGCTGGTCGACCGGCCCGACCGTGTCGGACGGGTGCAGATCCTCGGGGTGCACCTGAAGAAGGTGCGGCTCGACGACGACGTCGATCCCGAGAAGATCGCCGCCCTCACGCCGGGCTTCACCGGTGCCGACCTCGCGAACCTGGTCAACGAGGCGGCGCTGCTCGCGACGCGGCGCGGGCGCGAGGCGGTGCAGCTCGAGGACTTCACCGGCGCGGTCGAGCGCATCGTGGCGGGCCTCGAGAAGAAGAACCGGCTGCTCAATCCCGAAGAGCGCCGCATCGTCGCGCACCATGAGATGGGGCACGCGCTGGTCGCCTGCGCGCTGCCGGGCGGCGACGTGGTGCACAAGGTGTCGATCATCCCGCGCGGCGTCGGCGCGCTTGGCTACACGATCCAGCGCCCCACGGAAGACCGCTTCCTGATGCAGCGCGAGGAGCTGATGAACAAGATGGCGGTGCTGCTGGGCGG
>CALMSQ010000150.1:0-8832 GCA_937872345.1 uncultured Burkholderiales bacterium
TCGAGGTGCGCGGCCATGCCGACCAGCGCGCCGATGGTGACGACGCCGGTGCCGCCGACGCCGGCGACGACGATGCTCCAGGGCGTCGCGAGCGCGGGCAGCGCGGGCTCCGGCAGGCCGGGGAAGTCGCCCGCGTGCGTCGCAATCGCCTGGCCTCGCCGAAGCGTGCCCCCTTCCACCGTGACGATGCTCGGGCAGAAGCCGGCGACGCACGAGTAGTCCTTGTTGCACGAGAACTGGTCGATTGCGCGCTTGCGTCCGAACTCGGTCTCGACCGGCACCACCGACAGGCAGTTCGACTTGGCGCTGCAGTCGCCGCAGCCCTCGCAGACCAGTTCGTTGATGAACACCCGCGTCGCCGGGTCGGGGTAGCTGCCGCGCTTGCGGCGGCGGCGCTTCTCGGCCGCGCAGGTCTGGTCGTAGACGAGCGCCGTGACGCCGGGTACCTCGCGCAACTCGCGCTGGACCGCGTCGAGGTCGTCGCGCGGGCGCAGCTGCACGCCGGGCGCGAAGCCCGCGTCGCGCGGGTAGCGTGCGGGATCTTCGGCGAGCACGACGATGCGCTCGACGCCCTCGGCGGCGAGCTGGCGCGTGATCTGCGGAACCGTGATCGGGCCGTCGACCGGCTGCCCGCCGGTCATCGCGACTGCGTCGTTGTAGAGGATCTTGTAGGTGATGTTCACGCGCGCCGCAACGGCCGCGCGGATCGCGAGCAGGCCGGAGTGGTAGTAGGTGCCGTCGCCCATGTTGGCGAACACGTGGCGCGTGCCCGAGTGGCCGGCGATGCCGAGCCAGTTCACGCCTTCGCCGCCCATCTGCGCGATCGTCGAGGTGTTGCGGCCCATCCAGACCGCCATCAGGTGGCAGCCGACGCCGGCGACGGCGGACGAGCCCTGCGGCACCTGCGTCGACCGGTTGTGCGGGCAGCCCGAGCAGAACCACGGCGTGCGCGGTACCGCGAGCCGCGGCCGCGCGAGCGCCGCGTCCTTCGCCTCGAGGAAAGCCAGGCGCTCGCGCATCGCGGCCGAATCGTGGAAGCGTGCGATGCGCGCGGCGATCGCGCGCGCGACGATTGCAGGCGTGAGTTCGCCGGTGGGCGGCAGCAGCCAGTGGCCGTGCGGACCGACCGTGCCCGCGGCGGCGCCGATCCCCGTCGTCGCCGCGACGGCCTGCGGCGATGCGGCGCGCCCCGGCATCCATTCGTCGCTGTCGGCGAACTTGCCGACCACGCGCGGCCGCACGTCTTCGCGCCACGCGTAGAGCTGCTCCTTGAGCTGGTATTCGATGATCTGCCGCTTCTCCTCGACGACGAGGATCTCCTCGAGGCCTTCGGCGAAGTGGCGCACACCCTCGGCGTCCAGCGGCCAGGGCATCGCGACCTTGTACAGCCGCAGGCCGATGTCGGCGGCCACCCGCTCGTCGATCCCCAGGTCGTCGAGCGCCTGGCGCACGTCGAGGTAGGCCTTGCCGCAGGCGACGATACCGAGCCGCGGCCGCGGCGATTCGAGCACCACGCGGTTGAGGCGGTTGGCGCGTGCGTAGGCGATCGCGGCGTAGACCTTGTACTCGTGCATCCGCCGCTCCTGCACCAGCTGCGGATCGGGCCAGCGCAGGTGCAGCCCGTCGGCGGGCAGGACGAAGTCGTCGGGCAAGCGGATTTCGATGCGGTCGGCGTCGATTTCCACCGAGGCCGAGCTCTCGACCGTGTCGGCGGTGGTCTTCAGCGCGACCCAGCAGCCGGAGTAGCGCGACATCGCCCAGCCGTGCAGCCCGAGGTCGAGGCACTCCTGGATGCTCGCCGGCGCGAGCACCGGAATGCCGCAGGCCGAGAACACGTGCTCGCTCTGGTGCGCGACCGACGACGAGCGCGCGGCCGGGTCGTCGCCGGCCACCAGCAGCACGCCGCCGTGCTTCGCGCTTCCCGCGTAGTTGGCGTTCTTCAGCACGTCGACGCTTCGATCGACGCCGGGTCCCTTGCCGTACCACATCGCGAAGACGCCGTCGTACTGCGGATCAGGGAACAGGTGCAGCTGCTGCGTGCCCCATATTGCCGTCGCGGCGAGGTCTTCGTTGACCGCCGGATGGAAGGTGACCCGGTGCGCCTGCAGGAAGGCCTGCGCGCCGTGCAGCGCGGTGTCGAGGCCGCCCAGCGGCGATCCGCGGTACCCGGACACGTAGCCCGCGGTGTTCAGGCCAGCCGCGGCGTCGCGCTGCTGCTGCAGCATCGGCAGGCGCGCGAGCGCCTGCACGCCGGTCAGGAAGACCCGACCGTGCTCGAGCCGGTACTTGTCGTCCAGGGAGACGCTTGCAAGGGTCATGACCGCCCTCGGGGTCTGCGTGCGTCGGGTTCGAGCCCGGGTTCGAGCTCGGTTTCAAGAATATGCAGCCCGCGTCCCGCGAACAAGCAGGGTTCCCCGCTTCCCTTGATCTGTGCGAGGTCGCGCGACGGTATATCGTTCGTGGCGGGCGCGGGGGCGCCCGGGGAAGCCGGGGAGGGCACATGGCAGGCACGACGATCCGCAGGGCGTTCGCCGATCTGGGCGACGGCCAGGTGCACTTCGCGCAGTGTGGGCCCGAAGACGCGGAGGTCGTCCTGCTGCTGCACCAGACGCCGCGCAGCTGGGCCGAGTACCGGTCGGTGCTGCCGATCCTCGGCCAGCGCTATCGGGCGATCGCGATGGACACGATCGGCTTCGGCGACTCGGCGCGACCGGCATGGCCCGGCAGCATCGAGCGCTGGGCCGCGGTCGCGGTCGAGCTGCTCGACGCGCTGCGCGTGGCGCGCGCGCACGTCGTGGGCCACCATACCGGCGGCGTGATCGCGATCGAGCTCGCGGCGGCGCATCCACAGCGGGTCGGCAGGCTGGTGCTGTCGTCGACGCCGTTCACCGACGCGGCGTTCCGCCGCGCGCGCGCGCAGCGCCCGCCGATCGACGAGGTCGCGCGCAGCGCCGACGGCGCGCACCTGGCCGCGTTGTGGCGCAACCGCCAGCCGTTCTATCCGGCCGATCGCCCCGACCTGCTCGAGGCCTTCGTGATCGACGCGCTGAAGGTCGTCGATCGCGTCGAGGACGGTCATCGCGCGGTGGCGAACTACCATATGGAGACTCGCATCGCACGGGTCGCGCAGCCGGCGCTGGTGATCCGCGCGAGCGCCGACCCGTTCGCATCGCCGCATGCGGCCGAGCTGTGCGCGCGGCTGCCCGATGCACGCATCGTCGACATCGAGGGCGGCATGGTGCCGCTACCGGAGCAGATGCCGCAGGCGTTCGCCATGGCCGTGCTCGATTTCCTCGCCGGGGCCTGAGCGCGGCCGGCTACTCGAGCTTCGCGCCGGTCAGCGCGATGATGCGTCGGTACTTGTCGATGTCGCGCCTGACCAGCGCCTCGAGCTCCGCCGGGCTGCCGGTGGCCGGCTCGAGGCCGGCGCCGGCCAGGCGCTCGACGACGCCCGGGTCGCGCAGCGCGCGCCCGATCTCGACGTTGAGTCGCTCGACGATCGCCGTCGGCGTGCCCGCCGGCGCCAGGATCGCGTACCAGTTGACGAGCGCGAACTCCGGATAGCCGCTCTCGGCGATCGTCGGCACGTCCGGCGCGATCGACGTGCGCCGCGGACTGGTCACCGCGACCGCGAGCAGCTTGCCTGCGCGCGCCTGGCGGATGCCGTTGCCGGCGACGACCAGCGACAGGTCGACCTGGCCGCCGAGCGTGTCGGCCAGCGCCTGGCCGCCGCCCTTGTAGGGCACGTCGATCACGTCGATGCCGGCCATCCGCTCGAACCACTCGAAGCCGAGGTAATGCGGGCTGCTCGGCCCCAGCGACGCGAAGCTGAGCCGGCCCGGCGCCGCCTTCGCCTGCCTCACCAGGTCCGCCACGGTCCGGATTCCGGTCGACGGATGCGCGACCAGCATCAGCGGCGAGGTCGTCAGCTGGGCGACGAAGCCGAAGTCCTTCAGCGAGTCGTAGGGCAGCTGCGGGGCGTAGGCCGCGTTGATCGCGTGGATGTCGGTGGTGAGCAGCAGCGTGTGGCCGTCGGCGGCAGCGGTCGCGACGATCCGCGACGCGATGACCGAGTTGCCGCCGGGGCGGTTCTCGACCAGCACGGGCTTGCCGAGCGACGCGGTGAGCCGTTCGGCGATCGCGCGGGCGGCGAGGTCGGTGCCTCCCCCCGGCGCGAACGGCACGACGATGCGCACCGCTTGGGTCGGGAAGTCGGCGGCCTGCGCGAAGGCAGGCAGCCAGGCGAACAGCGCGACGACGATCGACGAGAGCCAGGCGTTCATGACCGGTCTCCGATGCGGGCAGGGGTGGCGAGCGGATCCTCGAAGTGTGCGGCCCGCGCTCAACCGGTGCGCGCGAAGTCGGGGCTGCGTCGCTCGTGGAAGGCGGCGATCCCTTCGCGGGCCGCGGCCGTGCAGGCGCTCGCGCCGAACGCGCGGTAGCCTGCTTCGAGCGCGGCGGCCAGCGTCGGTGCGGCGGCCGCCTCGAGGACCGTGCCTTCGATCAGTGCGACCGTCGCCCGGCTGAGCGTCGCGCCGCCCGCAGCCTGGCCGGCGTCGTCGGCGAACGGTGGCAACGCGACCGGGCCGTCCGGGATCGGCTGCCGCCGGCCGGCGAGCGCGCGCACGCGCGCCACCGCGGCGGCGACCAGTGACGGCACATCGTCGGCGAGCGCATCGACGATGCCGAGTTCGTGGGCGCGGACGGCCTTCAGCTTCTCGGCCCGGCGCAGCATGCCGTGGAACACCGCCGCGGCGGCCGGCCAGCGCCGGTACGGGACGACCATCGCGCCGATGCCCGGCACGATGCCGAGCGTGACCTCCGGCAACTGCATCCACGCATCGCGCGTCGCCACCAGCGCGTGGCAGCGCATTGCGAGCTCGAAGCCGCCGCCGAGCGCCATGCCGTTGATCGCCGCGACCACCGGCTTGGCCATCGCGTCGAGGTGCACCAGCAGCCGCGAGCAATCGCGTGCGTACTGCGCAGACGCTTCGGCGTCGCCGAGCATCGACGGGAAGCGCCCGATGTCGGCGCCCGCGCAGAACGCCCGTGTCCCGTAGCCGGTGATCACGAAGCCGGCGACCGCGTCGTCGTGCTCGTGGCGGCGGATCACCGCGAGGATCTCGTCGGTCATCTCGTCGTGCAGTGCATTGAGCGCCTCGGGCCTGCGCAGCGTGATCACCTTCACGCCGTCGAGGTCGTCGACCAGCACGTGGCGCTCGAAGCGCTGGTAGTCGGCGAGCGGGCGCTTCGGCGCCGGCATGCCGGGGCGCTCGCGGACGAAGCGCTGGAGGATGCGTGCGGTCTCGGCTTCGCCCAGTTCGCGCATCAACTCGAGCGGGCCGCGCTTGAAGCCCAGTGCGACCCTGCACCCCAGGTCGAGGTCGGCCGGCTCGCCGATCCCGCGGTCGAGGATGTCGACCGATTGCGAGAACAGCACGCCCAGCAACCGGTCGCGGATCGCCGACGCCTGCTCGTCGGCGACCTCGACGCGCTGGTTCGGCCCGACGGTGACCCAGCGGTCGACCGAGCGGAAGATCGACGCCGGCCGGTAGTGCTCGCCTTCCTCGTCGGCCTGCAGCGTGTTGGTCTCGACGATGATCGGATTGCCGCGCGCGAGGTTCAGCACGAAGAACGGGCCGGCGTGCACGAAGTCGGCCGCGACGCTGTCCACCTCTGCGGCAGTGGCGCGATCGAGCAGCAGCGCCGACTCGTTGCACCAGTTGTCGAAGATGCGGTCGAGCATGAAGCAGGGCGCGTCGGCGGTGACCAGCGGCAGCTTGCCGGTCTCGCAGAACAGTCGCCTGAGGTGCGCGACCAGCGCCGGATCGGCCTTCGGCCAGTCGATGACTTCGACCGCCGGGTTGCGCCAGGCCGGCGCGAAGAAGTGGGTGACGGTCGCGCGGCGCGGGTGGCGCAGATCGGCGAAGATCCGCGCGGCGGGCAGCGAGCTGGTGTTCGACGTGATGATCGCGTCGGGCGAGACCCGCGCCTCGACGTCGGCGAAGATGCGGCGCTTGAGCGCGAGGTTCTCGGTTGCGGCCTCGAGCACCCAGTCGGCGCCGGAGATCGCGTCGTAGTCGGTGCTGGTGCGAACGTCGGCGAGCACCGCCTGCGCCTGCCCGGCCTTCATCTTGCCGCGCGCGACTGCCTTCTCGGCGTAGCCGCGAAAGCGCGCGAGTGCGGCGTCGAGCGCCGGCTGCTGCAGGTCGATCAGCGTCAGCGCGAGCCCCGGCAGCGCGCTCTTCAGGTAGTAGCCGATGTCGGGGCCGATCGAGCCCGCGCCGATGATCGCGACGTGGCGCGGCATCGGCCAGGCCGGCGGCTGCAGCAGCGGATTGGCGAATCGCGTGTTCAAGGGTTCCTCCCGGAGGGGTCGGTACTCGTGGGCTCGCCCAGCGACCGGCGCAGGGCGTTCTTGTCGGTCTTGTTCGCCGAGGTCTTCGGCAGCGCTTCGACGATCGCGATGCGCGAGGGCACCTTGAACCGCGCGAGATTCGCGGCGCAGTGCGCCGCGAGCGCGTCTGGCTGCGTGGTTGCGCCGGCGCGCAGCACGACCTGCGCGACCAGCGCCTCGCCGCGGTAGCCGTCGGGCACGCCGACCACCGCGGCGTCGATCACGTCGGGGTGCAGGAACAGCACCTCCTCGACTTCGCGCGGATAGACGTTGTACCCGCCGACGATCGCCATGTCCTTCTTGCGGTCGCGGATGTACAGGTAGCCGTCGGCGTCGAACTCGCCGACGTCGCCGGTATACAGCCAGCCGTCGCGAAGGGCCTCGGCGGTCTCGGCAGGCCGGTTGCGGTAGCCGGCCATGCACTGCGGGCCACGTGCGCGGATCTCGCCGCGTTCGCCTGCGCCCAGCACGGTGCGTCCGGTGGCGACGTCGACGATCTCGATGTCGGTCAGCGGCGCCGCGATGCCGACCGAGCCCGGCTTGACCGGGCCACCCACCGGATTGAACGACAGCACGGGCCCGGCCTCGGTCTGGCCGTAGCCCTCGTAGACCGGCGCGCCGACCGCTTCGCGCCAGCGGCGCAGCGTCTCGGCCGACAGCGGCGCGGCGCCCGAATAGCAGGTGTGTACGCTCGACCAGTCGGTGCGTGCGAACGCGGGGTGCGCCATCAGGCCCACGAAGACGGTCGGGCTGCCGGGAAACACGGTGATCCGTTCGCGCTCGACGGCGGCGAGCACTTCGTCGGGCGCGTAGCGCGGCAGGATGACCAGCGTGCCGCCGCAGTACGCGGCGAGGAACAGGCCCATCGCCATGCCGTAGGCGTGCGAGATCGGCATCATGCAGACGATGCGTTCGCCGGACCGGGTCGGCAAAAGCGCTTCACGCTGCGACACGTTGGTCGAGATCGCGCGATGCGTGAGGTCGACGCCCTTGGGGCGGCCGGTGGTGCCGCCGGTGTATTGCAGCAGCGCGAGCGCCTCGGGCGCGGGCCACGCAGGCGGCGCGCCCGCGCTCCCGGCGCAACGATCGAGCCGCCGCGACTGCGGGCCGACGCGAATCAGGTGCCGGATGCCGGCAGCGCGCGCAATCTGCGCCACGGCCGGTGCGAGCGCCTCGTCGACGACCAGCGCGACCGGCGCCGCGTCACGCAGGATGAAGTCGAGCTCGCGCGGCGCGTAGAGCGGATTGAGCGGCACGTGCTGTGCGCCGGCAGCCAGCGCCGCGAAAGCGGCGATGCAGGCGTCGATCGAGTTGCCCAGCAGCGTCGCGACGCGCTCGCCGCGGGCGCCGAGCGAGCCGAGCTCGGCGGCGAAGCCGCGCACGCATTCGAGGTAGCTCGCGTAGTCGAGCCGCCGCTCGCCGCAGACCAGCGCCTCGCCGTGCGGCACGCGCTCGGCCGCGTCGGCCAGCATGTGCACCACCGTCGGGTGCACCCGCGGCAGCGCCGGCGCAGGGCGGCGGTCGGCGCTCATGGCCGGCTGGCGAAACCGAGGTACGACTCGACGACCCGCGGGTTGCCGGCCAGCGACGACGACTCGCCTTCGAGCGCGATCTCGCCGGTCTCGAGCACGTACCCGTAGTCGGCGACCTGCAGCGCGGCGCGCGCGTTCTGCTCGACCAGCAGGATCGACACGCCGGTCTTCCTCAGGTCGGCCACGATGTGCATGATCTCGCGGACGATCCGGGGCGCGAGCCCCAGGCTCGGCTCGTCGAGCATCAGCAGGCGCGGCTTGCCCATCAGCGCACGGCCGAGCGCCAGCATCTGCCGCTCGCCGCCCGACAGCGTCGCCGCGAGCTGCGTGCGCCGCTCGGCCAGCCGCGGGAAGCGCTGGTAGACGTCGCCGAGGTCGCCGTCGGCGCCGCGCTCGCCATGGCGCACGCGCTGGAACGCGCCTAGCCGCAGATTGTCCTCGACCGACAGCTCGCCGAACAGCTCGCGACGCTCGGGCACCAGGCACAGGCCGCGCGCGACGCGCGCCTCGACTTTCGTCGCGCCGACGTCGGCGCCGAGGTAGCGGATCGAGCCGCCGGCCGGCAGCAGCCCCATGATCGCGCCCAGCAGCGTGGTCTTGCCCGCGCCGTTGGGGCCGATCACCGTGACGATCGAGCCCTGCTCGACCCGCAGCGACACGCGGTGCAGCGCCTCGACCTTGCGGTAGCACACGCGCAGGTCGTCGACCTCGAGCAGCGCGCTCATTCGATGCCCCCGAGATAGGCCTCGAGCACCGCCGGGTTCGACTGGATCTCGGCGGGCAGCCCCTCGGCGAGCTTCTCGCCGAAGTCCATCACCACCAGCCGGTCGACCAGCCCCATCACGAACTCCATGTCGTGCTCGACGAGCAGGATGCTCATCCCCTCGTCGCGCAGCTTGCGCA
>CALMSQ010000151.1:0-1934 GCA_937872345.1 uncultured Burkholderiales bacterium
ATTCGTGATCCTCGTCGCGATCCCGAGATAGCCACAGATCAGTTCGATGAGATCCCGGTTCAGTGCGGAAAACATCGCATGCTGTCCGCCCCGATAGATCGGTTCGATCAGCCCTGCGACCTCCCGAAAGTGCGGAGCACGGCGGTAGTTTCCCGAAAGCGCCTTCCAGTGCAGATCTCTCCAGTTCGATTGGGGCAATTCGACGTCGCGGATGCGTCGCCGGACATCCCCTCCGACCGGGACAGTGAGCCACTGCAAACCTGACGGAGTCTTGATCCTGTTGCGATTCCTCCAGTCTCGCGTCGTGAACTGGGCGTCGTCGAAAAGGATGAATTCGTCGACCGCCGCGATGAGATCGAAGTAACCTTTCCAGGGAATGTAGTTCGACTGGACGATTGCGACTCTCTTCGCCGTCATGGCGTCCCGATGAGTCAGCTGTAGGAACGTTGCCGCGAATCGAGCAGGTCGCGCCTGCGCGCCGCCTTTGCGACCCAGTCGGGGTGGGCGAGGTACCACTCGACGGTCTTCCGCAGTCCGCTCGCGAATGTCTCACCGGGCCTCCAGTCGAGCGTATTCATGATCTTGCTGACGTCGACTGCATACCGCCGATCGTGGCCGGGCCGATCGGTGACGTGCGCAATCTGCCCAGCGTACGATCGGCCATCGATCCGCGAATTCAATTCGTCGAGCAGCGAACAGATCGCTTGGACGACTTCCATGTTCGAAAGTTCGTTACCGCCCCCGATGTTGTAGACCTCTCCTGTCACCCCCTCATCCAGGACGCGACGAAGCGCGCTGCAATGGTCGTCGACGTACAACCAGTCGCGTCTTTGGAGTCCATCTCCATACAAGGGCAGAGGCTTGCCCGCCAGCGCCCGCTCGATGCAAAGGGGGATCAACTTCTCGGGCAACTGGAACGGGCCGAAGTTATTGGAGCAGCTCGTCGTCAAGGTCGGAAGCCCGTAGGTTTTATGGTAGGCACGCACCAGATGATCGGACGCGGCCTTGCTCGCCGAATACGGGCTGTTCGGGGCGTAGCGGTGGCTCTCGGTAAACGCAGGTTCGCCCTCGGAGAGCGATCCGTAGACCTCATCGGTGGAAACATGCAGGAAGCGGAAGTCCTTCTGCAGGCTCGTCGGCAAAGCGCCCCAATGCGCCCTGGACGCCTCCAGCAAACGGAAAGTGCCTACCACATTCGTCTGAATGAAGTCCTCCGGGCCGTGTATCGACCGGTCGACATGGCTCTCGGCCGCGAGGTTCACTACCGCCCGTACTCCATGCTTCCGGAGCAGGCCCAGAACGAGATCGAAATCGCCAATATCGCCTTCGACGAACATGTGCCGATCGTCGCCGGACACGTCGGCGATGTTCGACCGGCTGCCTGCATACGTAAGCTTGTCCAGGTTGATCAGCGGCTCGTCCTCGATCGCCAACCAGCCACGTACAAAGTTCGACCCGATGAATCCGGCGCCGCCGGTCACGAGGACGCTCATCGGAGGACCTTCGATGTGGTCATTGTCTCGGTCAATGCGGACATACTTCGATCCGCCCGGATGTCATCCTGAGCGCCTAAGGCTATGAATTCTACCCGCCCAGCCGGATATCCCACCGGTAACTCGACCCATCGCGGTGGCGACGGGTGGCGTCGCTGAAGCCGCATCGAGAACCCGGTTCAGTTCATGAAGTATCGTCGGGATGCCGCTTGGCATCTCCGGGAAGTTGCACGCATCGGATGCCGGCCGGACCGCCCGTCGAGCTCGCCTGCCCCGCACGAGCACATCACTTTCTCGAGGCGTCCTCAGCCGCCGTGATTCACACCAGACCATTGCGGAACGCCAGCGCTGTGCCCGGCCGACCGCCCACCGCATCTACCTGTCGAACAACCCCGCCTCGCCCCCGATCCGCGCCCCCTCGATCTGCAGCATCCGCAATTT
>CALMSQ010000152.1:0-7042 GCA_937872345.1 uncultured Burkholderiales bacterium
TGCACGCGCCCCTCGCAGTTCACGAAGGTGCCCGCGGTCTCGGTGAACGGCGCGATCGGCAGCAGGCAGTCGGCGTACTCGAGCAGTTCGGCCGAGCGGTAGGCGGTGAGCGCGATCACCGACTCGGCCTTCGATAGTGCCGCCCGCGCCGCCGCCGGCATCGCATGGTCGAGCGTGGGCTCGTTGTTCAGCAGCAGGTACAGGCCGCGCGGCTGCTCGACCATCGCACGGGCGTCGAGCCCGCCGGCCGAGGGCACTGCCCTCGCGAGGTAGCCGCCGACCGAGTTCGCGGCGTCGCCGACCTGCCCGAAGCGGGCGCCGGTGGCGGCGGCGATGGCCAGCCCGAGCCGCGCGATGCGGGCGTAGTCGGGGTGCTGGACCGCGGCATTGCCGAGCAGCACCGCGCCGCGCTCGCCCGACGACAGGCTGGCGGCGATCGCGCGCGCAGGCTCGCCCGGCACGATCGCGGCAAGGTCGATCGAGACCGCCGCGGCGAGCCCGGCCGGCACCGGCCGGCCCTGCGCCTGCAGCGCGGCAGCCAGCACTTCTGCGAGCACGCGCACCCACTGCGACGGCGCGACGATCGCCTTGTTCGCCAGCGGCATCAGCAGGTCGTCGTCGGCCGCGTGCACGATCGACACCTTCGCGCCGCGCTTGACCGCTTGCCGGATGCGTGCCGCGAACAGCGGGTGGTCCTTGCGCAGGAACGAGCCCACCAGCAGCAGCCGGTCGAGCGCGCCCGCCTCCTCGACCGGCATGCCGAGCCACGGCACCCCGGCGCGGGCGCCCTCGGCGGAGAAATCGAGCTGGCGCAACCGGAAGTCGACGTTGTCGCAGTCCAGGCCGCGAATCAGGCGTCCGAGCAGGTGCAGCTCCTCGACCGTGCTCTGTCCGGAACCCAGCGCGCCGAGCGCCTGCGCGCCGTGCTCGGCGCGCACCGTGCGGATCGCGTGCGCGGCGTAGTCGAGCGCCGTCTTCCAGTCGACCTCGCGCCACTGGCCGTCCTGCCGCACCATCGGTGCGAGCAGCCGCTCGTCGCTGTTCAGGCCCTCGTAGGCCCAGCGGTCGCGGTCGGAAAGCCAGCACTCGTTGACCGCCTCGTTCTCCAGCGGCACGACGCGCATCACGCGGTCGCCCTTGACCTGCACGACGAGGTTCGAGCCCAGCGAGTCGTGCGCCGAGATCGACTTGCGGCGCGCGAGCTCCCAGGTGCGCGCGCTGAACCGGAACGGCCGGCTGGTGAGCGCGCCCACCGGGCAGACGTCGATCATGTTGCCCGAGAGCTCGGAGTCGACCGAGCGGCCCACGAAGCTCATGATCTCGGAGTGCTCGCCACGGTTGGCCATGCCGAGCTCCATGATCCCGCCGATCTCCTGGCCGAAGCGCACGCAGCGGGTGCAGTGGATGCAGCGCGTCATCTCGTCGGCCGAGATCAGCGGGCCCATCGACTTGCGCAGCACGACCCGCTTGGGTTCGACGAAGCGCGAGGCCGAATAGCCGTAGCCGACCGAGAGGTCCTGCAACTGGCACTCGCCGCCCTGGTCGCAGACCGGGCAGTCGAGCGGATGGTTGATCAGCAGGAACTCCATCACGCCCTTCTGGGCGCGCACCGCCATGTCCGAATGCGTGCGCACCTTCATGCCGTTGGCGACCGGCGTCGCGCAGGCCGGAAGCGGCTTGGGCGCCTTCTCGACCTCGACCAGGCACATCCGGCAGTTGGCGGCGATCGAGAGCTTCTTGTGGTAGCAGAAGTGCGGCACGTAGATGTCGAGCTTGTCCGCCGCGTGCATCAGCATGCTGCCTTCGGGTACCTCGACTTCCCTGCCGTCGATCTCCAGCTTGACCATCTCGTATCCGTCAGTCGTTCGTTTCGGGGGCGCCGGCGCTCAGAGGTAGGCCGGCACCGCGCAGGTCTTGTGTTCGACGTGGTGCACGAACTCGTCGCGGTAGTGCTTCAGGAACGCGCGCACCGGCATCGCCGCCGCGTCGCCCAGCGCGCAGATCGTGCGTCCCTGGATGTTGAACGCGATGCGGTCGAGCTCGTCGAGGTCGCGCATCGTGCCCTGGCCGTGCTCGATGCGGTTGACGATCCGCCACAGCCAGCCCGTGCCCTCGCGACACGGCGTGCACTGGCCGCAGGACTCCTCGAAGTAGAAGTACGACAGCCGCAGCAGCGACTTCACCGCGCAGCGCGTCTCGTCCATGACGATCACCGCGCCCGAGCCGAGCATCGACCCCGCCTTGGCGATGGAGTCGTAGTCCATGTCGGTGGCCATCATCACGTCGCCCGGCAGCACCGGCATCGACGAGCCGCCCGGGATCACCATCTTCAGCTTGCGGCCGTAGCGCACGCCGCCGGCGAGCTCGAGCAGCTTCGCGAACGGCGTTCCCATCGGGACTTCGTAGTTGCCGGGGCGCTCGACGTCGCCCGACACCGAGAAGATCTTGGTGCCGCCGTTGTTCGGCTTGCCGATCTCGAGGTACTTCGCCCCGCCGTTGCGGATGATCCAGGGCACCGCCGCGAACGTCTCGGTGTTGTTGATCGTGGTCGGCTTGCCGTACAGGCCGAAGCTGGCCGGGAAAGGCGGCTTGAAGCGGGGCTGCCCCTTCTTGCCTTCGAGCGACTCGAGCAGCGCCGTCTCCTCTCCGCAGATGTAGGCGCCGAAACCATGGTGCGCGTGCAGCTGGAACGAGAAGTCGGAACCGAGGATGTTCGAGCCGAGATACCCCGCCGCCCTCGCCTCCTCGAGCGCCTCCTCGAAGCGCGCGTAGGTGTCCCAGATCTCGCCGTGGATGTAGTTGTAGCCGACCGTGATCCCCATCGCGTAGGCCGCGATCGCCATCCCCTCGATGACGATGTGCGGGTTGTAGCGCAGGATGTCGCGGTCCTTGAACGTGCCCGGCTCGCCCTCGTCGGAGTTGCACACCAGGTACTTCTGACCGGGGAACTGCCGCGGCATGAAGCTCCACTTCAGGCCGGTGGGAAAGCCCGCACCGCCGCGGCCGCGCAGCGCCGACGCCTTGACCTCGGCGATCACCTGCTCGGGCGTGAGCTTCTCGTCGACGATCCGCCTGAGCGCCTTGTAGCCGTCGCGCTGCTCGTAGTCCTTCAGCCGCCAGCCGTCCGGCGAGGCCAGGCCCGCGTAGATCTGGGGCTGGATGTGGCGGCCGTGAAAGCAGGTCTCCTGGACCTTCGCGTCGATCGTCAGGTCGTTTGCGCCCATCATTTCGAGTTCCGCAGCTCGGCGAGGAGTTCGTCGAGCTTCTGGTTGTCCATGAAGCTGCACATCCGCTTGTTGTTGACCAGCAGCACCGGCGCGTCGCCGCAAGAACCCAGGCACTCGCTCTCGCGCAGCGTGAACAGGCCGTCAGCGGTGGTCTCGCCGAAACCGATGCCCAGCTTGCGCTTGAGGTGCTCGGCCGCCTTCTCGCCGTCGCGCAGCGCGCACGGCAGGCAGGTGCACACGGCGAGGTGGAACTTGCCGCCCGGCTGCGTGCGGTACATGTTGTAGAAGGTCGCCACCTCGTGCACCGCGATCGGCGGCATGCCGAGACAGGCGGCGATCTCCTCGATGACCTGCTGCGACACCCAGCCGGTCTCGTCCTGGGCGATCGCCAGCGCCGACATCACCGCCGACTGCTTCTGCTCGGGGGGGTACTTGGCGATCTCGCGGTCGATGCGGGCGTAGGCCGCATCGCTGAGCATTCGCTGGGGCTGGGGCACGGCGCTCATGGGTCGGTGTCGTGGGGTGGTTTCCGGGCTGTTCGGGCTCGCGCCTTCAGCGGTCGATCTCGCCGAACACGATGTCGAGCGTGCCCATCAGCGTGGTCACGTCGGCCAGCATGTGGCCGCGTGCGAGCTCGTCCATCGCCTGCAGGTGGGCGAAGCCCGGCGCGCGGATCTTCAGGCGGTACGGCTTGTTCGCACCGTCGGACACCAGGTAGATGCCGAACTCGCCCTTCGGGTGCTCGACCGCGGCGTAGGCCTCGCCCTCGGGCACGTGCATGCCCTCGGAGAACAGCTTGAAGTGGTGGATCAGCTCTTCCATGTTCGACTTCATGTCGACGCGCGAAGGCGGCGCCACCTTGTAGTTGTCGACGATGACCGGGCCCGGGTTGTTGCGCAACCACTCGACGCACTGCCGGATGATCCGGTTGCTCTGGCGCATCTCCTCGACGCGCACCAGGTAGCGGTCGTAGCTGTCGCCGTTACGCCCGACCGGGATGTCGAAGTCGAGCAGGTCGTAGACCTCGTACGGCTGCGTCTTGCGCAGGTCCCACTCGACACCCGAGCCGCGCAGCATCGGGCCGGTGAAGCCGAGCGCCTTGGCGCGGTCGGGATCGACCACGCCGACGCCGACCAGCCGTTGCTTCCAGATGCGGTTGTCGGTGAGCAGCGTCTCGTACTCGTCGACGTAGCCGGGGAAGCGGTTGGTGAACGCCTCGATGAAGTCGAGCACCGAGCCCTGGCGGTCTCGGTTGAGCTCCTCCATCGCCTGCGCGTTGCGCAGCTTCGACGCACGGTACTTCGGCATCGCGTCGGGCAGGTCGCGATAGACGCCGCCCGGGCGGTAGTAGGCCGCGTGCATCCGCGCGCCCGACACCGCCTCGTAGACGTCCATCAGGTCTTCGCGCTCGCGGAACGCGTAGAGGAACACCGCCATCGCGCCCACGTCGAGTCCGTGCGCGCCGATCCACAGCAGGTGGTTCAGGATGCGCGTGATCTCGTCGAACATCACGCGGATGTACTGCGCGCGAAGCGGCGGCTCGATGCCGAGCAGCTTCTCGATCGCCATCACGTACGCGTGCTCGTTGCACATCATCGACACGTAGTCGAGGCGATCCATGTACGGCACGCTCTGCAGGAACGTGCGCGTCTCGGCGAGCTTCTCGGTGGCCCGGTGCAGCAGCCCGATGTGCGGGTCGGCGCGCTCGACGACCTCGCCGTCGAGTTCCAGCACCAGCCGCAGCACCCCGTGCGCCGCCGGATGCTGGGGGCCAAAGTTGAGCGTGTAGTTCTTGATGTCAGCCATACGCACGACCCGAGGCAGTCAGCGGACTGCGCTCAACTTCGGCGAAGGCTGACCTGCGCGAAGCGCAGGTCAAGGCCGGCAAAGCCGGCCGGCCGAAGCCAAAATTGAGCGTGTAGTTCTTGATGTCAGCCATTCGCGCGCGCCCCTACTTCTGACCGCCCAGCCCCACGTCCGGCCGCTCCGCCCCGTACCGCTCGTCGCGGATCACGCGCGGAACGATCTCGCGCGGCTCGATCGTCACCGGCTGGTAGACCACGCGCTTCTGCTCCGGGTCGTAGCGCATCTCGACGTGGCCCGAGATCGGGAAGTCCTTGCGGAACGGATGGCCGATGAAGCCGTAGTCGGTCAGGATGCGGCGCAGGTCGGCGTGGCCTTCGAAGACGATGCCGAACAGGTCGAAGGCTTCGCGCTCGAACCAGCCCGCAGCGGGCCAGACACCGGTGACCGACTCGATGACCGGCATCTCGTCGTCGGCGCAGAAGCTGCGCACGCGCACCCGCCAGTTGTGCGCGACCGAGAGCAGGTGCATCACCACCGCGAAGCGCGGCCCGCTCCAGCCGCCGCCGTAGTCGCGATAGTCGACGCCGCAGAGGTCGATCAGCGTGTCGAAGCGCAGCGCGGGGTCGTCGCGCAGGCGGGTTGCAGCGGCGACCTGCGATCCGGCGTCGACCACGACGGTGATCTCGCCGAGGCGGACGACGAGCGAGCGCAATGTGTCGCCGAGCGAGGCGCGCAACGCGGCCTCGAGGGTTTCGAGCCGGGTAGCCGGCGTGGTCGGGGACGGGGACATGTCAGGGTGGTGGACGCTGTTCGGTGCGGGCTGCGCGGCGGGTCGACGTGCGCGCTAGCGCGCGATCGTGCTGGTGCGGCGGATCTTGGACTGCAGCTGCATCACGCCGTAGATGAGCGCCTCGGCGGTGGGCGGACAACCCGGCACGTAGACGTCGACCGGGACGATGCGATCACAGCCGCGCACGACCGAGTACGAATAGTGGTAATAGCCGCCGCCGTTCGCGCACGAGCCCATCGAGATCACCCAGCGGGGCTCGGCCATCTGGTCGTAGACCTTGCGCAGCGCCGGCGCCATCTTGTTGCACAGCGTGCCCGCGACGATCATCACGTCGGACTGGCGCGGGCTCGGCCGATAGAACACGCCCATGCGGTCGAGGTCGTAGCGCGATGCGCTCGCGTGCATCATCTCGACCGCGCAGCACGCCAGGCCGAACGTGACCGGCCACATCGACCCCGTGCGCGACCAGTTCACCAGCTTGTCGAGCTGGGTGGTGACGAATCCCTGGCTCAGCAGTCCTTCGATCGCCATTACGCTGCTCCGAACGTTGCCCCGACGGGCGTGCAGACCGGGATCACTCCCAGTCGAGCGCCCCTTTCATCCATTCGTACACGAACCCGACGACGAGGATCGTCAGGAAGATCATCATCGACACGAAGCCGAAGAACCCGATCGCGTCGAGCGACACCGCCCACGGAAACAGGAACGCGATCTCGAGGTCGAACAGGATGAACAGGATCGCCACCAGGTAGTAGCGAACGTCGAACTTCATGCGCGCGTCTTCGAAGGCCTCGAAGCCGCATTCGTAGGGGGAGAGCTTTTCCGGGTCGGGGCGGTTCGGGCCGAGCAGCTTGCCGATCAGCAGCGGGCCGACGCCGACGGCGATGCCGACGAGGATGAACAGCAGGACGGGCAGGTAGTTGTCGAGGATCACTTCGTTCGGCACCCGAATGTTCTTCGCTCAGACCTCTGTCGCTCTGGCCTCATCGGCCAGAAAAAAGTCCGCCCGGACTTGCGCCCAGAGCGGACCTCCTCATCAGCTCTCCGCGCTCCGCGGCTCGCCGCGCCCCGACTGCAGCGCCCGAACCTCCTGTTTCCCCGCGGTTTCCCCACCTCGCGCTCGCGGGCGGATGTCATCGTGTTGGTGCCGACGGCGAGACTCGAACTCGCACAGCTTTCGCCACTACCCCCTCAAGATAGCGTGTCTACCAATTTCACC
>CALMSQ010000153.1:0-7038 GCA_937872345.1 uncultured Burkholderiales bacterium
GAGTTGCAGGTCGCCGAGGAGCAGCTTCGCGTCGAACAGCTCGAGCGTCGCCCCGACCCGACGGTCGGGCTGCGGCTCGGCCAGGCGCGCGATGCGAACGAGCAGGTGGTCGGCGTCGTGCTCAGCATTCCGTTCGGCGGCGAGTACCGCGCGGCTGCGGCGCGCGCCGCGGCATCGCGGGCGACGACGGCGGCGCTGCGGCGCGACGATGCGCAGCGTCGCGCGGCGGTCGAGGCCGGCTTGCGCTTGCGTGAAGCCCGCCTTGCGCAGGGCGGCTGGCAGCGCGCGCGCACTGCGCAGGACAAGCTCGAGCAGGCCGCCCAAGGGCTCGCGCGCGGCTATCAACTGGGCGAGGGTTCGCTCGCCGACCTGCTGGCGGCGCGCAGGCTCGCCAACGAGCAGCGGCTGGCGGCGTCGAACGCGGCGACCGACGCGTGGGTGGCGCGCTGGCGCCTTCTGCTGGAGTCCGGGCGGCTGTGGAGCGAAGCGGGGACGCCTCAGTAGCCTAACCAGCGGGGCAGCGTGGTCACCACCGCAGGGAACGCGATGCACAGCGCCAGCACCGCGAACTGGATCGCGATGAACGGGAGTGCGTGCCGCGTCAGGTCGCCGATGCGGATGCCGGCCGCGCTACTCACGACGAACAGGAGCACCCCAACCGGTGGCGTGAGCATTCCGATCACCAGATTCAGCACGAACAGGAATCCGAAATAGATTGGATCGATGCCGTAGCCTTGGGCGATTGGCGCCAGCAGCGGAACGAGCATGATGTATGCGGCATTCGACTCGAGGAACATGCCGGCGACGACCAGCACGAGCATGACCAGCAGGATGAACATCGTCGGATCCGAGGTCACGCCCTGGACCCACGCGGCCAGGCGTGCGGGGACCATGTCGATCGTCAGCAGGTAGGTGACGGCCGAGGCGAATGCGATCAGTGCTCCGACGACGCCGGTGGTCAGCGCTGCCCGGAACAGCACGCCGGGCAAGCTCGACAGCTTGACCCGCTTCGTGACGAAGACGCCGATCACGAGCGCATAGACGACCGCGATAGCCGACCCTTCCGTGGCCGTGAACAGGCCACCGACGATGCCACCGATCACGATTACCGGCATCGCGACCACGATGGCCGATTGGCGCAGCGTTGCGAGGAAGCGCACGAGGCTGAATGCGTCGCCGGTCGGGGGGAAGTCCTCGCGACGCGCGACCCAGGTGCTCCAGCCCATCATCGCGATCGCAAGGATGATGCCGGGCACTACGCCGGCCATGAACAAGGCGCCGACCGAAACGCTGGGCCCGGCCATATAGGCATAGACGATCATCGCCGCCGACGGCGGAATGATCGGCCCGAGGTTGGCGGCGGCCGCGATCAGGGCGGCGCCGAAGCCGCGGGAGTAGTACTTCTCGAGCGACGGCAGCATCGTGCTCGTCAGGGCGGTCGCATCTGCCACTGCGGTGCCGGAAACCGCTGCGAGCGAGGCTGCCGAGACCACCGTCACGTGGGCGAGGCCGCCGCGGACGCGCCCGACCAGGCTGTTCGCGAGCGCAATCAGGCGGTCCATGATGCCGCCTTCGACCATCAATTCGCCGGCAACCATGAAGCAGGGAATGGCCAGCAGCGGGAACGCGTTGAGCGCGTACATCATCCGCTGCGGGAAGACCAGCCACTCGACGTCGCCCACCCACATTGCGGCCAGCGCGGAGAAGCCTAGCGCGAAGGCCAGCGGCATGCCCAGCAGGGCGAGGGCGAAGAAACCGACGACGACGACCGCCGTCATGACCGGCTCCCTGGCGCGATCGTCGCCGGCGTGCGCAGCGCGAGGACCACGAGGTGCAGCGCCGAGTGGGCGGCGCCGACGCAGACTGCGACGTAGAACCACCCGCTGGAGAGATCCAGCGTGGGCATCAGCTGATCCCAGCTGTCGGCGGCTGCCACCGCCGAGAACCAGCCGACCACGCCCATCAGGACGGCCGACGCGACCGCGATCGCGCGTGCCAGCGTGCGGCGCAGCAGTCCGGGAAGCTTCGCGACCAGCAGGTCGATGCCGACGTGGCCTGCCTGCGGTACGCCGTGCGGAATCGCGAGGAACACGGCCCAGACGAAACAGAGCCGCGAGAGCTCCTCGGCGAAGTCCATCGACGCGGACAGCGCGTAGCGCAGCGCCACCTGGATCGATACGACCGCGATCATCCCGGCCATCAGCCCCACGATGGCCCAGCGGCTAAGCTTGTCGACCACGAGCAGTGCCGTCGGCGCGGCTCCATCGCGCTCGTTCATCGCGGGTTTCCGTCAGTCAGTGGGCGGCGCTGGCCAAGGCCGCGTCGACCAGCTCGTTGCCGGCCTTCTTGCGGACCGAGTCGACGATTCCGGCGGTCGCCTTGCGCATCTCGTCGCGAAACGCCGGCGAGACCGGGTCGAACTGCATGCCGCGCTTTCGCAAGTCTTCGAGGGCCGCCAGATCTTCCTGAGCCGCCTGTTTGCGTTGCGCGGCCACAGCCTGCGCGGCCGCTTCGCGCACCACCTTCTGAAGCTCGGGCTTCAGCGCGTCGAACTTGCGCTTGTTCGCGACTAGAACGATGAAGTCGAAGAAATGGCCCGTGTCGCTGATGTACTTCTGGACCTGGTCGAAATTGCGGTCGCGGATGACGGCGTAGGGATTTTCCTCTGCGTCGAGTACTCCCTGCTGGAGGGCGGAATAGACTTCCTTGATGTCCATCGTCGTCGGGTTCGCACCCAGCGCGCGGAAGGTCGCGAGATGTGTTTCGTCGGGCTGCAGGCGGATCTTCAGGCCCTTGAGGTCGGCCAGCGACTTGACCGGGCGGACATTGTTGGTCAGCTGGCGCGCGCCCAATTCCATGTAGCCGAGCGGCACGAAGCCTTTGGCAGCGAGTTTCGCGCTGAGCGCGTCGCCGACCTTCCCGTCGATCATCCGGAACGCCTGCTCACGCGATCCGTTCAGGAACGGGATCGAGAGCACCGCGAGCTCGGGCACAGTCCGCGACAGGTACGCGGTGGAGATCCAGGTGAGGAACACCGAGCCCGAGCGAACCTGGTCGACGTTCTCCTGCGCGCCTCCCAGCTGCATGGCGGGGAAGACGTCGACCTTGATCTTCCCGTTCGACGCCTTCTCGACCTGGCTCTCGAACAGCGTCATCGCGACGCTGCTCGAATGGTTCGTCGGAAAATTGCCGACGATCCGCAGCGTATCCTGGGCCACCGCGGGGACGGCGCCGAGGCCCAGGCACACGGTAGCGGCTGCTGCCCAGGCGAAGGTTGCGCGGCGCTGGCGATTCGGGACTTCACGGTTCATCGGTCTGCCTCCATGCTTGCTCGGGCGTTTCGCTGCCGGCGGCCCGAAGGATTGTCGACAAATTGTTCGACAGTTATGTTGACACAACCCGGGTGAGGATTCATCCTTTTTTTGCGGGCGCAATGGCCTGCCGATACCCCACGCGTTCTGGAGCACGCCATGCGGTTACTGGTCGTCAACCCCAACATTTCCGAGGACGTTTCCGCGCTGATCGGCGCCGAGGCGGCGCGTGCCGCCTCCGCGGGGACCGAGGTCACGGTGGCGACGGCGCGTTTCGGCATGGCGTACATCGAAACGCGCTTCGAAGCACTGGTCGGCGCCTACGCGGCGGCATGCGCGATTTCGGAACGCTACGATGGCCACGATGCAGTGGTGATCGCCGCTTTCGGCGACCCCGGAATCGCCGGAATCCGCGAATTGCTCGATGTTCCGGTGGTAGGCATGACCGAAGCCGCTCTCGCCAGCGCGTGCCTGCTGGGCAAGCGCTTCTCGATCGTCGCGATCTCGGACCGCATCCGTGCCTGGTATCGCGAGTGCGTGGAAGACAACCATCTCGGCAGCCGCCTCGCGAGCATTCGGGCGCTCGATCAACCGCTGCGGGGGATCGGAACGGTCCAGCAGGATCACGCGGTGCGGCTGGAGCGACTGTGCCGGCTGGCCATCGACGAGGACGGCGCCGACGTCGTCATCCTCGCCGGCGCTCCGTTGGCTGGGCTCGCGCGAACCCTCCAGGGTCGCATTCCGGTGCCGGTCGTCGACGGCGTATCGAGTGCGGTTCGCCATGCCGAATCGCTCGCAGCGTTGCGCCCGGGCAGCGCGCGCAGCGGCAGCTTCGGGCCACCCCCCGAGAAGCCCAACGCCGGCCTGCCGCAGGCGCTCTCGGCAATGTTGGCACGGCGGCGTTCGGGCTGAAGCCACGAAGGCGCAGGTGCCGCGCTCCATCGGCGCTCAGCGTGCTTCGCTCGACGGCAGAATGCTTGGGGTGCCGCAGCGCAGGAACCGGCCGCCGCTGCCGGGCGAAAACTGCCGGCCGTCCCACACCACTTCGCCGCGAAGCACCGTGAGGGCAGGCCACGCGCGCAGGTGGCGGCCCTCGTACGGGGTGTAGTCGACCGCGTGGTGAAGCAGGCCGTTGGACACGACCACTTCCCGTTCGTCCCAGACAACCAGATCCGCATCCGACCCGATCGCGATCGTTCCCTTGCGCGGATGCAGGCCGTATGTCCTCGCCGGGGCCGTCGAGGTCAACTCGACGAAGCGGTTGATCGAGATCCTGCCGGCGAGCACCCCCTCGGAGAAGAGCAGCGCAAGCCTCGTCTCGAGTCCCGGAATGCCGTTCGGGATGTGCGGAAAGGCCACTTCGCGGCCGCCTGGCTTCTTTCCCGCCGGATCGTCGAACGAGAACGGTGCGTGATCCGACGAGAACACGGTGAACAGCCCGTCGGAGAGGCCGTCCCAGATGACCTTCTGGTTGGCCTCGTCGCGAGGTGGAGGGCTGCAAACGCACTTCGCGCCCCGGTAGTCGTCGTCGATGCCGAGGTCGTTCGAAGTCAGGAACAGGTACTGGGGACAGGTCTCGGCCAGGATCCGAAGCCCGCGCGATCGCGCCCAACGGATCTGCTCGACTGCTTCGCGCCCCGAGACGTGAACGATCAGGATCGGAACGTCGACGAGTTCCGACAACGCGATCGCCCGGTGCGTTGCCTCGCGCTCGACGAGCATCGGTCGCGAGACCGCGTGGTAGCGCGGCGCGACGTTTCCGGCCCCAATCAGCCGATCGGCGAGCCAAGCGATGCACTCCGAATTTTCCGCGTGGATCATCGGCATGGCGCGGTGGCGACGGGCGACGTCCAGCACGTCGAGGATCTGGCGATCGTCGAGCTTTAGGTCGTCGTAGGTCATGTAGATCTTGAACGACGAGTAGCCCTCGGCGATCAGCGCCGGCAGTTCCTCGTGGAGCACGCGCGGCGACGGGTCGGTGACGATCAGGTGGAACGCGTAGTCGACGTGTGCCTTCGAGACGGCGCGCCGATGGTAGT
The DNA here is from genome assembly GCA_937872345.1 of uncultured Burkholderiales bacterium. Taxonomy (GTDB): domain Bacteria; phylum Pseudomonadota; class Gammaproteobacteria; order Burkholderiales; family Burkholderiaceae_E; genus Zeimonas. The sequence continues at coordinate 5,351 of CALMSQ010000153.1, forward strand.
CGTCGACCGCCGCGCGCAGCGACTGTCCCTTCTCCTGCGCCGCGAAAGGAATGACCGTCGTCGTGCCACCGCAGGCAGCCGAGCGCGTGCCACTGTCGAAGCCGTCGGTCATGCGCACCGGAGGCGGCATCGGCTGGTCGAGGTGGCAATGTCCGTCGACGCCACCCGGAGTGACGTGGCGCCCGCGGGCATCGATTTCGGCGGCTGCGCCGGGCAGGCCGTGCCCGAGCATCGTCACGACGCCGTTGCGAATTCCGATGTCGCAGGCAAAGGTGTCGGCGGCCGTCGAGACCAGCGCATTGCGAACGACGAGATCGAGGACGGGACCGCTCATGGGAGAATCCGCTGACTGCAGGACCGGACGATGGACCCGGCTTCCGTCCGGGGCCGTCATGGCTGCCGGAGCGAGCGAAGGATGCCCTCGGTGGGCAGGACTGTCAACAATAGCGTCGACATTTGCGTTAACATCGAGCGTCCACATCGAGAAAGCCGTGGCCAGCATCCAGAAGAAAGCCGAGCCTAGTCGAGCGCCGAAGCGGGAAGCCTCGGCCGACGAAATCTACGAGCGGATCTACGTCGCGATCCTCGAACATCGATTGAACCCCGGCTCGAAGCTCGGGGAGGACCGGCTCGCAACGATTTTCGGGGTGAGCCGGGCGCGGATTCGTGAGGTTCTCGCCCGGCTGGCCTACGAGGGCATCGTCGACCTGTTTCCGCAGCGCGGCGCGTTCCTCGCCAAGCCCTCGGCCGAGCGGGCGCGCAACGTCTTCGAGGCGCGCAGACTGCTCGAGCCGGGCGTCGTCCGGCGCCTGGTCGACGCGGTGACGGGCGAGAAGCTCGCCAAGCTGCGCGAGCACCAGGATCGGGAAATGGATGCCCGTCGCCGGGACGACAAGCGCTCGGTGATCCGCCTGTCGGGCGAGTTCCACACCCTGCTCGCCGAGTTGGCCGGAAATGCCGTCCTCGCGAAGACGGTGCGCGAACTGACGACCATCACTTGCCTCGTGATCCTGCTCTACGACACTCCGACCTCGGCGGCGTGCCGAGCCGACGAGCACGGGGCGATCATCGACGCGATCGGCAAGCGCGATGCCGCGAGGGCCGAGCGGCTCATGCTGCAACACTTGGACCACATCGAGAATTCGCTCGATCTGGCGCCCGGCGACGTCGACGTCGATCTCGAGGCGATCTTCACGCCCTGAGGGGTCCATCCGCGTTCAAGGTCCTCGCGGTGGCGCCGATCCGGTGCTCAGCCTCGATGGCGCGCGCGTGAAGAATCCGCCAGGCGCCGCGTTGTGACGGCCCGGTCCAGCGTCTCGAGCAACTGCACCGAGTCGTCCCACCCCAGGCAGCCGTCGGTGATGCTCTGCCCGTAGGCGAGCTTCGCGGGATCGTCGCTGCCGGGCGTGAACGCCTGCCTGCCGGCGACCAGGTGGCTCTCGATCATCACGCCCATGACGTGGCGGCTGCCACCGGCGATCTGGGCCGCGATGTCCGCCGCGACGTCGACCTGTCGCGAGGGTTGCTTGGCGCTGTTGGCGTGCGAGCAGTCGATCATCAACGACGGCATGCAGTCGCTCTGTTCGAGCTCCTCGCACGCGGCCGCAACGTTTGCGCTGTCGTAGTTCGGCACGCGGCCGCCACGCAGGATCAGGTGGCAGTCGGGGTTGCCGCTGGTACGCACCATC
>CALMSQ010000154.1:0-7034 GCA_937872345.1 uncultured Burkholderiales bacterium
CAGAAGATGCACTTCTCGGCCTTGCCGGTCTGCCAGTTGTAGTAGATCTTCTTGTACGGGCAGCCCGAGACGCACATCCGCCAGCCGCGGCACTTGTCCTGGTCGATCAGCACGATGCCGTCCTCCTCGCGCTTGTAGATCGACCCGGACGGGCACGACGCGACGCAGGCCGGGTTCAGGCAGTGCTCGCACAGCCGCGGCAGGTACATCATGAAGGTGTTCTCGAACTGCCCGTAGATGTCCTTCTGCACGTCGTCGAAATTGCGATCCTTCGAGCGCTTGGCGAACTCGCCGCCCAGGATCTCCTCCCAGTTCGGGCCCCACTCGATCTTCTCGATCCGCTCGCCGGTGATCAGGCTGCGCGGTCGCGCGGTCGGCGCCGCCTTCATCTCGGGCGCCGAGTGCAGGTGGTCGTAGTCGAAGGTGAACGGCTCGTAGTAGTCGTCGATCTGCGGCAGGTCGGGGTTCGCGAAGATGCGCATCAGCAGCTTCCACTTCGCGCCCTGGCGCGGACGGATCGAGCCGTCGGCGCGGCGCACCCAGCCGCCGTTCCAGCGGTCCTGGTTCTCCCACTCCTTCGGATAGCCGATGCCGGGCTTCGTCTCGACGTTGTTGAACCACGCGTACTCCATGCCGGAGCGGTTGGTCCAGACGTTCTTGCAGGTGACCGAACAGGTGTGGCAGCCGATGCACTTGTCCAGGTTCAGCACCATGCCGATCTGTGCGCGGATTTTCATTGGTGCGCTCCCGAGGTCGTCGTCGCAGGTTCGTCCAGCCAGTCCACCTTTGCCATCTTGCGCACCACGACGAACTCGTCGCGGTTGGTGCCGATCGTGCCGTAGTAGTTGAAGCCGTAGCTGTACTGCGCGTAGCCCCCGATCATGTGCGTGGGCTTGATCACCACGCGCGTGACCGAGTTGTGGATGCCGCCGCGCATGCCGGTGATCTCCGATCCCGGCGTGTTGATGATCTTCTCCTGCGCGTGGTACATCATCACCATGCCGGGCTTGACCCGCTGGCTGACCACCGCACGCGCCGCGATCGCGCCGTTCGCGTTGAAGAGCTCCACCCAGTCGTTGTCGACGATCCCTGCGCTGCGCGCGTCGTCCTCGGAGAGCCAGATCACCGGCCCGCCGCGGTTCAGCGTGAGCATGATCAGGTTGTCGGTGTAGGTGGAGTGGATGCCCCACTTCTGGTGCGGCGTGATGAAGTTCAGCGCGATCTCGGTGTTGCCGTTCGGCTTGCGCCCCATCACCGTCGCGACCGCCTTCAGGTCGACCGGCGGCCGGTAGCTGACGAAGCCCTCGCCGAAGTCGCGCATCCACGGATGGTCCTGGTAGAACTGCTGGCGTCCCGACAGCGTGCGCCACGGGATCAGCTCGTGGACGTTGGTGTAGCCGGCGTTGTACGAGACCTTCTCGCTCTCCAGCCCCGACCAGGTCGGCGACGAGATGATCTTGCGCGGCTGCGCCTGGATGTCGCGGAAGCGGATCTTCTCGTCCTCGCGGTGCAGCGCCAGGTGCGCGTGCTCGCGGCCCGTGATCTTCGACAGCGCCTCCCAGGCCTTGACGGCGACGTGGCCGTTGGTCTCGGGGGCGAGCATCATCACCGTCTCGGCCGCGTCGATGTCGGTGACGATGCGCGGCAGCCCCTTCGTCGCGCCCTCGTCTGCGACCGCGCCATTGAGTTCCGCCAGCGCCCGCACCTCGTCCTCGGTGTTCCACGCGATGCCCTTGCCGCCGTTGCCGATGCGGCTCATCAGCGGACCGAGCGCGGTGAAGCGCCGGAAGGTGTTCGGGTAGTCGCGCTCGACGACCGTCACCTGCGGGGCCGTGCGCCCCGGTTCGAGCTCGCATTCGCCGCGCTTCCAGTCGCGCACGTCGAACGGCTGCGCGAGCTCGCCCGGCGTGTCGTGCATCATCGGCGTGAGCACGACCTCCTTCTCGACGCCGAGGTGGCCGACGCAGACCTCGCTGAACTTCTTCGCGAAGCCCTTGTAGATCTCCCAGTCGCTGCGCGCCTGCCAGGCCGGGTCGACCGCGGTCGACAACGGATGGATGAACGGGTGCATGTCGCTGGTGTTGAGGTCGTTCTTCTCGTACCAGGTGGCGGTCGGCAGCACGACGTCCGAGTACAGGCAGGTGGTGCTCATCCGGAAGTCCAGCGTCACCAGCAGGTCGAGCTTGCCCTCCGGGGCCTGCGCGTGCCAGCGCACCTCCTGCGGCTTCGCGTCGCCGGGCCCGAGGTCGCGCCCCTGAACGCCGTGGCTCGTTCCCAGAAGGTGGCGCAGGAAGTACTCGTGGCCCTTGCCCGAGGAGCCGAGCAGGTTCGAGCGCCAGACGAACAGGTTGCGCGGCCAGTTGGCCGGGTCGTCGGGGTCCTCGCAGCTCATCTGCAGCGAGCCGTCCTTCAGCGCGCGCCTGACGTAGTCCTTGGGGTCGACGCCGGCGGCCTGCGCGTCGCGCACCACCTGCAGCGGATTGGTCTTCAGCTGCGGCGCCGACGGCAGCCAGCCCATCCGCTCGGCGCGCACGTTGTAGTCGATCATCGAGCCCTGGTAGCGGCCGCGGTCGGCCAGCGGCGACAGGATCTCGTCGACGCCCAGGCGCTCGTAGCGCCACTGGTCGGTGTGCGCGTAGAAGAAGCTGGTCGAGTTCTGCTGGCGCGGCGGCCGGATCCAGTCGAGCGCGAACGCGAGCGCCGTCCATCCGGTCTGCGGGCGAAGCTTCTCCTGGCCGACGTAGTGGGCCCAGCCGCCCCCGGTCTGCCCGACGCACCCGCACAGCATCAGCATGTTGATGATGCCGCGGTAGTTCATGTCGCTGTGGTACCAGTGGTTCATCGCCGCGCCGATGATCACCATCGACCGCCCGCGGGTCTTGTCCGCGTTGTCGGCGAACTGGCGCGCAACGGCGATCGCCTGCGCCCGCGGCACCCCGGTGATCCGCTCCTGCCACGCGGGCGTGTACGGGCGATCGCTGTCGTAGTCGTCGGCCGCGTTCTCCCCGGGCAGCCCGCGGGCGACCCCGTAGTTGGCCGCGAGCAGGTCGAACACCGTCGCAACCAGCACTTCGCGCCGCTCGCCGCCCTCGACCAGCGTGAGCCGGGCCGCCGGAACCTGCCGCTTCAGCACCGAACCGCCCTGGTCGTTTCGCTCGAAGTGCGGCGTCTCGATGCCGCCGAAGTACGGGAACCCGACCGTGACGGCCTCGTGCGCCGGCGCCGCGTCGTCGAGCAGCGAAAGCGACAGCTTCACCTCCTTGCCGCCGCGCGCCTCGCGATTCTCGAGGTTCCACTTGCCCGAGTCGGACCGCCCTTCCTTGCCCCAGCGGAATCCGATCGAGCCGTTCGGCACGACGATCGCGCCGGTCTGGTCGAACGCCGCCGTCTTCCACTCGGGGTTGTTGTCCTGGCCGAGCGCGTCGCCGAAGTCGCTGGCCCGCAGGTAGCGATCGGGTGCGAGGACCTTGGTGCCGTCGGCCAGCGTGGCCTCGCGCAACTGCACCAGCAGCGGCAGGTCGGTGTAGCGGCGCGCGTAGTCGTCGAAGTACGCCGAGCGCTGGTCGAAGTAGAACTCCTTGAGGATCACGTGGCCCATCGCCATGGCCAGCGCCGCATCGGTGCCCTGCTTCGGGTGCAGCCACAGGTCGGCGAGCTTCGAGACTTCCGCATAGTCGGGCGTGACCGCCACCACCTTCGCACCCTTGTAGCGCACCTCGGTGAAGAAGTGCGCGTCGGGCGTGCGGGTCTGCGGGACGTTCGATCCCCAGGCGATCAGGAACGTCGAGTTGTACCAGTCGGCCGACTCCGGGACGTCGGTCTGCTCGCCCCAGGTCTGCGGGCTCGACGGCGGAAGGTCGCAGTACCAGTCGTAGAAGCTCATGCAGGTGCCGCCGATCAGCGACAGGTAGCGCGAGCCGGCGGCGTAGGAGATCATCGACATCGCCGGGATCGGCGAGAAGCCGATCACGCGGTCGGGCCCGTAGCGCTCGATCGTGTAGACGTTGGCCGCGGCGATCAGCTCGTTGACCTCGTCCCAGTCGGCCCGCACGAAGCCGCCCAGCCCGCGCTGCTGCTGGTAGTCGCGCCGGACCGCGTCGTTCTCGACGATCGCCGCCCACGCGTCGACCGGCGACTTCGCCAACGCCCGCGCGGCGCGCCAGGCTTTCATCAGGCGGCCGCGCACCATCGGGTACTTCACGCGATTGGCGCTGTACAGGTACCAGCTGTAGCTGGCGCCCCGCGCGCAGCCGCGAGGCTCGTGGTTGGGCAGGTCGGGGCGGGTTCTCGGATAGTCGGTCTGCTGGGTCTCCCAGGTGACGATGCCGCCCTTCACGTAGATCTTCCACGAGCACGAGCCGGTGCAGTTCGTGCCGTGCGTCGAGCGCACGATCTTGTCGTGCTGCCAGCGGTTACGGTAGGCGTCCTCCCAGGTGCGGTCTTCGCCTGTGGTGACGCCGTGGCCGTCGGAGAACACCTCCTTCGGCTGGTTGAAGAAGGTCAGGCGATCGAGAAAGTGGCTCATCGGGGGCTCCCGGGGTCGTTCGATGGCCGTGCGCTCAGCACGGCATCTCCGCGTTCCTGCGCGCGTAGTACCACCACGTCAGGACGATGCACAGGCCGTAGAAGATCGAGAAGATCCACAGCGCCGCCTCGGGCCCGCCGGTGGCCGCGATCGAGCTGCCGTAGCTCTTGGGGATGAAGAACCCGCCGTAGGCGCCCAGCGCGCCGGCGAAGCCCAGCGCCGCGGCGCCCTCGGTGTTGCCGTCGCGGATCGCCTTCGCGCGCTCGGCCTCGTCGTCGCTGCGCAGCTCGTCGAGCTTCTGGTTCAGGAAGATCACCGGAATCATCCGGAACGTCGAGCCGTTGCCGATGCCGGTGGTGAGGAACAGCAGCAGGAACATCAGGAAGAAGCCGGTGAAGCTGCCCTCGGCGGGCCCGAACGGCAGCGCGAAGCCGCCGGTGCCCTTGGGCAGGAAGAAGAGCACGCCGATCACCGCCAGCGCCATCACGACGAAGTTCCACAACGTGACGCGCGCCCCGCCCAACTGGTCGGACAGCCAGCCGCCGACCGGACGGATCAATGCCCCCACGAGCGGCCCGAGCCACGCGTAGGCGAGCGGATTCACGCCGGGAAACTGGCTGCGGATCAGCAACGGAAAGCCGGCGGCGAAGCCGATGAACGAGCCGAAGGTGCCGAGGTAGAGGATGCACATCAGCCAGTTGTGCTTGCGCCGGAAGATCGCCGCCTGCGCGGCGAACGACGCCTTCGCGTCGGCGATGTCGTTCATGAAGAACCAGGCCGCGACCGCCGCGACCGCGATCCACGGCACCCAGATGAACGCGGCGTTCTGCGTCCAGACGTGGACGTGCTCGCCTTCCTTGTTGACGATGCTCTGCGGATCGCCGCCGAAGATGCCCAGGATGCCGACCGAAACGACCAGCGGGGCCAGGAACTGCACCACCGACACGCCGAGGTTGCCCAGCCCCGCGTTGACGCCGAGCGCCGAGCCCTTTCGCTCCTTCGGGAAGAAGAAGCTGATGTTGGCCATGCTCGAGCTGAAGTTGCCGCCGCCCAGCCCGCACAGCAGCGCGAGCAGCAGCATCGTCGGGTAGCTCGTGGTCGGGTCCTGCACCGCGACGCCGATCCCGATCGCCGGAATCAGCAGCGACGCGGTGGAGAGGGCCGTCCAGCGCCGGCCGCCCACCAGCGGAATCATGAACGAGTAGAAGATCCGCAGCGTGGCGCCCGACAGCGCGGGCGCCGCGGCGAGCCAGAACAGCTGGTTGGTCGAGTACTTGAAGCCGAGCGCCGGCAGGCTCACCGCCACCACGCTCCACAGCTGCCAGACCGCGAAGGCCAGGAACAGCGCCGGCACCGAGATCCACAGGTTGAGCGTGGCGATCGCCTCGCCTTCGCGCGCCCAGAATGCCTTGTCCTCGGGCGTCCAGACTTGCAGCACGCTGCCGGGCCGGGCCCGCCCGGCATCCGCCGCGGTCGCATTCATTTCGGAACCTCCCTCGCGCGGCCGTCAGGCGCGCGTTGCTTCGGCCGCGCCGCGCGGCCCCATGACCTCGGTGCGGCGCACCTCGGTGAAATACATCCAGATCAGCGACACCCAGACCACGCCGTACATCAGCATGAAGGCGCTCGAGCGGATGCCGGTCAGGTCGAGCAGCGCGCCGAACATGATCGGCAGCACGAAGCCCCCCAGCCCGCCGGCCAGGCCGACGATGCCGGAGATCGCGCCGATGTTCTGCGGATACTCGTCGCTGATGTACTTGAAGACGCTCGCCTTGCCGAAGGCCCAGGCGATGCCGAGCACGAACATCAGCAGCGTGAACGCGTAGACGTTCAGGCCGATCGTGAAGCTGCGGGTGCCTTCGACGGTGGCGACGGTGAACTGGGTCTGCGGGTAGCTCAGCAGGAACAGGCAGATCCAGCTCACCCACATCACCCACCAGGTCACGCTGTGCGCCCCGTAGCGATCGGACAGCCAGCCGCCGACCGCGCGCAGCACGCCGCCCGGCAGCGAGAAGCAGGCGGCCAGCAGCGCGGCGACGCGGATGTCCAGCCCGTACTCGCCGACGTAGTACTGGACCATCCACAGGCTCAGTGCCACGTAGCCGCCGAACACGATGCTGTAGTACTGGCAGTACTTGAGCACCCGCGGATCCCTCAGCGCCTTGAGCTGGTCGGTGAAGCGGACGTGGCTGGGCACGAGGTGCGCCGGGTCGCTGTGGCTCAGCAGCCAGAACAGCACCACGGTGCCGAGCATGATCGCCGCGTAGACCTTCGGCACCATCGTCCAGCCGAATGCGACCACGAGCGCGGGGGCGACGAACTTGTTGACCGCCGCACCCGAGTTGCCGGCGCCATAGACGCCCATCGCGAAGCCCTGGCGGTTGCGCGGGAACCAGCGCGCCACGTACGGCGTGCCCACCGAGAACGAGCCGCCGGCAAGGCCCACGAACAGCCCGATCACGATGAAGTGCCAGAACTCGGTCGCGTAGGCCATCAGCCAGATCGCCGG
>CALMSQ010000155.1:0-6080 GCA_937872345.1 uncultured Burkholderiales bacterium
GGCCAGTCGCGCTCGCCGCGCTCGCCGAGCCGGCGCAGGATCTGCGCGAGCTGCCAGGTCGGCGGCTGGCCGAGCGCCGCGGGCTTGTCGCGCCAGACGCGTCGCACGACGTTGTCGTCGACGGCGAAACGCTGCGCGATCGCCTCGATGACCGCGCGGTCCTGGCCGGCGTCGATCGCGCGCTTGAGTACGCCCGCCCAGCGCAGGCTGTGCGCGCTGTCCTGTCGCGCGGCCAGCGGGCGCAGGTCGAAGGTGGGGGCCTGGCGCCGTCGCGCGCGCCGGCGCGCCGCGTCGGCCTGCGTGTCGTGCGCCTCGGCGTCGAACCCCGCATCGCCGTCGTCGTCGCCGGCACCGAGGGGCGTGGCCCAGGCGTCGAGCGGCACCAGCGTCTCGGCGAAGAAGGTTGCGAACGCCGGCAGCCGCGCCAGCAGGTGCGCGCGCGGCGCCGCGTGGCGCGCATCGAGCCGCAGCCAGTTGTAGCAGCCCAGGTGCTTGCCGGCGCTGCTGCGCGCCAGCTTGGCGATCGTCACCGGGTCGAGGCTCGACTCGACAATGGCCGCGATGCGCGCGTCGATCGCGTCTTCGCGCAGGTCGATCGAGCGCAGCGCGCGCCCGTAGAAGCCGACGTCGATGATCTCGTCGCGCAGTGCGGCACGCAGCTGCGCGAGAAAGTCCGGGCAGCGTCCGGCGCGATCGAACAGCGACGCCGGTGCGCACGGCTCGAGACGGTGCTCGCGGTCGAGGTGCCGGCCCCAGTCGCCGCGGCGGCGGTCGAGCACGGTGAGCATCTCGTCGGCGAGCGAATCGAACAGCAGGTCGAGCGTTTCGTCGGCGCCCTCGCTGCGCGCGAGCAGGTCGACCAGCAGCTTCAGCGTGCGGTCCGACAGCAGCGCGCGAAAGTCGTAGACGAGCTGGTCGCGATCGACGCCCACGAAGCGGACGTTCAGCCCCCACGCGCGCGTGAGCTGCGCGAAGATCGGGTTCGTCATCAGGGACAGCCGCGACGCGAGCGGCAGCAGCACCACGAACAGGCGCCAGTCGGACGAGGGGTTGCGGAAGACGAGTGCGCGCGGGCTGTGCCGGTAGCTGCGCGCCAGGTAGGCGAGTTCGGGACCGACCGTGCCGGTGTCCTGCAGCTCGTCGTCGATCGGGACGCCGTCGACGGCGAGGAACTCGACGTCCTTCAATCGGCCCGCTTGGCGAGGAACAGCAGCCCGCCGCCGAACACCATCAGCGCGGCGGCCATCAGCGTGCGCGCGACCGAGCCGCGCCACAACGCCTCGGCGGCGAAGAGGATGCCGGCGGTGAGCACGATGCGCGCGGTACCGGCGGTGCGCTGCGCTGGGCTGAGTTCGGCCATGGCACTAATCTACCCCAGAAAGGATCGGGATGCGGTCCCACGGCTCTTCAGTCGATGGGCTTGTTCGATGCTAACCGCACGCTCGCCGGCGACGACATCGATTTGGTCACCGGCGGCGAGCTTCCCGGGACGAACGACGGCGCAGTAGAAGCCCGTGTAGCCGGATTGCACCATCATCTTCGCCGCCCAGGCGAAGCCGAAATGGGCGTTGAACTTGTAGCAGGGCGAGCGCGGCTGCGTGACGACCAGCTCGACCTCGCCGACGCGCAGCCGGTCACCGACCCAGACCTGCGGTTCGAGCAGGCCGGACACGGTCAGGTTCTCGCCGAGCGCGCCATGCGGCAGCGCGCCGCCGACGCCGGCCTGGCCGCGCACCGTCTCCCAGAATGCATAGTGCTCGACGGGATAGACGTAGACGGCCTTGTCCTGCCCGCCGTGCACCGTCAGGTCGGCCTGCTCGTCGCCGTCCAGTCCGACGACGCCGACGGCGACCGCCCCGCCCACCGGCGACTTTCGGATCGCGCTCGCCACGCGCCGCGTGCCGCCGTCCCCGGCCTGCGCGAGCAGCGGCGCCGCGCGCCCGACGCTGACGGTCAGAAGCTTCGGCATCGCCGGCGCCTCAGAGGCTCGCGCCGGGCAGGCGCGCCAGCGCCTGGACGACCAGTTCGGCCCCCGATGCGACGACGCGTCGCTCCCAGTCGCGGCTGTCGGGGCGGAACGCTTCGAGCATTTCGGCTTCGATTGCGCGCCCGGTCGCGTCGTGCCGGTCGCCGTGATGGGCGAGCCAGTTGTCCAGGCGCATCGCGCGGATCACCCGCATCGGCTCCGAGGTGCCGTACTCCGGATAGGCGAACGCGAAGCGTGCGCCGGCGGGCAGCGCGGCCGCCAGCCCGCGGTCGAGCAGCCCGTTGAGCGGCGTCGACACCGACTCGCCGCCCGCCGCGGACTTCACGCCCGCCGGCCACACCTGCTGCGAGAACGCATAGCCGGCGTCGGCGACCGGCGCGCCGGTGATCAGCTCGCAGGCGGCGAAGTCGCCGAGCCCGGTGTGGAAATCGAGCCAGATCACGGTCTGTGCATCGCGCAGGTGCTCGCGTACCAGCGCCAGCAGGTGGCGGGTTCCCTCGGCCTGCGCGTGCCCGCCGAACTGCAGGCCCTCGGGGTAGCGGTACTGGCCTTCGACTGCTGCCTGCTGGAAGCGGCGCAGGCCGTGATCGGCGATGAACGCGTCGATGCGCGCCCAGCGTTCGGCCTCGCGCGCCGGGTCGAGGTCGGCGGGGTTCAGGCAGTCGTACAGCGCTTCGTAGTCGGCCGAGCACTGCGTCGGGTCGAAGCGGTCGCGGAAGTTGCGGTTGAAGTCGACGTTGCCTTCGTTGACGCGCCGGTGCCAGGCGAAGCCGTACGGGTTGTTCGCGTGCTGGATCACCAGCGCGGCGTCGGGGGCGAGCTGCAGTCGCGGCAGGACGGTGGCGAGCGCGTGGTGCTGGATCGCGCTGCCCGTGTAGCCCTCGACGCCGTGGGTCCCGCTGGACAGCACCAGCGCGTGACGGGGACGGCGGGCGCCGAAGCAAACCCAGTCGAGCGCCAGCGTCTCGCCGCCTGGCCCGCGCGGCGCGATCGAGCGCGAGTCGACCAGCACCGGCAGTCGCGTCGACAGCGCGTGCGCGGCCTCGAGCAGGCGCTCGCGAGAGACGCGGTACGAGGGCTGGAAGAACGCAGCCGGATCGCCGGCCGGCGGGTCGAAGGGGCTCATGGTCGGTGGGCAAGCGGTGGATATCCCGCGAGCAACCACGGGGACGGCGCTGGGGACATCGCGGGGAACATCCCTGCGGGTATCCCTGTGGACAGGCGCTGGACATGCTGTGCGCAGGCGGTGAAGGCGCCGGGGACAAACGCGGGAAATCGGGTGCGCAGGCGGCGGACAACCGCAGGACGATCGGTGGGCATCGCGTTCAGCGGACGTCGAGCGCCAGCCCCGGCAGGTCCAGGCCGCGCAACCGGGTCTCCCAGCGCTGGCCGGGGCCGATCGGCTGGGCGTCGGTCAGCGTGCCGGTGCTGATCAGCGAACCCGGTTCGATCGAGCGGCCCCGCCGGCGCAGCTCGTGCGACAAGTGAGCGATCGCATGCATCGGCCCGTCGAGCGCATTGGCGCCCCGGCCGCGCTCGACCAGCCGGCCGTCGCAGAGCAACTCGACCTCGAGCTCGCCGAGCCGTGCCAGTGCCTGCGCGGCGGGCGCGCCGAGCGTCGACACCGGCTGCTCAGGGCCGAGCAGCAGCGCGCCGTGCAGGGCCTGCGCGGCGAAGGCCTCTGCGGCGCTGAAGCGCCAGCCGGGGAACGGGCTCTGGACGATCTCCAGGCCGTGCGCGATCCAGTCGGCGGCCGCGAGCACGGCCTCCGGCGTGTCGGCGGCCGGCGCCTCGCGCAGCGCGACGACGATCTCCGGCTCGATCCGCGGCTCGACGAAGCGCGCGGCGGCGAGTTCGACCGGCGAGGGTGCCAGCCCGCTGAGCGGCGGCGCACCGGTCCCCGCGTTCGCGGTCGGCACGCCCGCGGCGACGCGAACGAGCGTGGCATTCCACACCGGCGCCCAGATCGGGTGGTACACGCCGTAGAGCGGCCAGATCGAGCGGTTCGTGAACCCGATCTTGTAGCCCACGGGCCGCTCGCCGCGCGCCACTCGGGCGATCGAGATGCTGGCCTGGATCGCTTCGGCGCTGGCCAGGTCGTCGAGCGTCTCGTAGCGCGAGCGGTCGAGGCTGCGGGCATGGTCGCAGGCGTCGAGGATCGTCGCGGCGGTCAGGGGCGCGGGCATGTCGGCGATTATCCTGCAGCGCGCGACGGCAGGTGGCGAGGGTGCGATGATGTCGCATGCCGCAAGTCCCGAACGCCGCGCTGTGGAAGCAGCTGTTCCAGCGTTCCGCGCGCGAGAACATGAACCTGCAGGGCCAGATCCGCGAGATGCTGGTCTCGGCGATTCTCGACGGCCAATTGCCTCCGGGCGCGCCGGTGCCGTCGAGCCGCGAAATGGCCGACCAGCTCGGCGTGGCGCGCAACACCGTCGTGCTGGCGTACCAGCAACTGGCCGACGAGGGCTACCTCGTCTCACGCCAGCGCAGCGGCCACTTCGTCAACGGCGACATCCTGTCGGGTCGCGTCAACAGCGCGGCGCTCGAGGGCACGGCCCGGACGGGGCGCGCCCAGCCAGACTGGCAGCGGCGGTTTCGCGAGCGCTTCACCACGCAGCGCTCGATCGTGAAACCGGCCGACTGGCAGTCGTATCCGTACCCGTTCCTGTACGGCCAGTTCGACCCGACCCTGTTCCCCACCGCGGCCTGGCGCGAGTGCTGCATCAAGACGCTAAGCGTGCTCGACACCCGCGACTGGGCGCCGGACCAGATCGCGCGCGACGACGAGGCGCTGGTCCAGCAGATCCGGACCCGCGTGCTGCCGCGCCGCGGCGTCTGGGCCTCGGCCGACGAGCTGATCGTGACCGTCGGCGCGCAGCACGCGCTGTACCTGGTGGCCGACCTGCTGATGCGCGAGGGAACGCGGGTGGCGATGGAGGAGCCGGGCTATCCAGACGCACGCAACATCTTCGCCAGCCGCACCTCGCGCCTCGAGCCGATCCCGGTCGACCTGGACGGCTTGCCGGTCGACGAGCGGCTCGACGGCGTCGACTACGTCTACGCCACGCCGAGCCATCAGTGCCCGACCGGCGTGACGATGCCGCTGGCGCGCCGCGAGGCCCTGCTGCGCATGGCCGACGAGCACGACTTCATCGTCATCGAGGACGATTTCGAGAGCGAGAACCGCTTCGACGGCGAGCCGACGCCGGCGCTCAAGAGCCTCGACCGCAGCGGCCGCGTGATCTACGTGGGCAGCCTGTCGAAGAGCCTCGCGCCGGGCCTGCGCATCGGGTACGTGGTCGCCGCGCCAGGGCTGATCGCCGAATTGCGCGCGCTGCGCCGGCTGATGCTGCGCCACCCTTCGGCGTTCATCCAGCGCGCGTTCGCGCTGTTCCTGTCGCTCGGCCACTACGACGCGCAACTGCGCCGCCTCGCGCAGGCGCAGAGCGAGCGCTGCGCGATCGTGCTCGACGCGATCGCCCGCTACGCACCGCAGTGCGGGGCCGTGCCGGTCGACGGCGGCGGGTCGTGCTGGGTGCAGTTGCCGCCGGGCGTCGACGCGAACGAGCTCGCCCGGCGCGCAGCGGAGCGGGGGGTGCTGATCGAGCCGGGCGACGTGTTCTTCGTGGCGCAGCCGCCACCGCACTCGTGCTTTCGCCTGGGCTACCAGTCGATTCCGGCGCGGTCGATCGAGGCCGGCATCCGCGAGCTGGCCGGCGTCGTCGCGCAGATGCAGAAGTCGCGCTGAGCGCGGCGCTGGCCTCATCGAAAGCGGGCATCTGGTGCTACGGCGCGGCGCCGCCCGCGCATAGGCTGCGCGGATCGCCCCTCGTTGAGCCAGGAGAGCACTGCGCATGTCCGCCCCGACCCGCCCGATCGATGTCCGCTTCCTTCAGGAATTCGCCGATGCGTGGAACCGCCACGACCTCGACGCCCTGATGTCGTTCATGACCGACGACTGCGTGTTCGAGGCCGTGGCCGGCCCCGACGTCTGCGGCGCGCGTCACGTCGGCCGCGAGGCGGTGCGCAAGGCCTTCGAGTCGGCGTGGATCAACTTCCCCGACGCGCAGTGGGCCGACGGCAGCCACTTCGT
>CALMSQ010000156.1:0-6085 GCA_937872345.1 uncultured Burkholderiales bacterium
GGGGATCTCGACGAGGCCCGCAACCGGATACCCGGCCGCGTCGCGCGCCGGCTCGCCCCAGTCGCCGAAGCTCTCGATGGTCGGAGCGAGCTGGCGCCACGCGACCCAGCCCGCTGCGAGGCCCTGGCGCAGCTGGGCGCCGGAAGCGCCCACCGCGACCGGCCAAGGGCGCGTCGCATCGACGCCGAACCAGAACGGCATCAGCCCGCGGGCGAGCCCGGCCTCGATCGCATCGGGCCGTGCCTGTGCGACGCTGCCCGCGCGCGCTCCCTCTAGCAGTGCGTACTCGAGTGCGGTGCGCGCGTGGAACAGCAGGGCCCACTGCAGTGCGCCGAGGCCGAGCAGCAGCACGATCGGCACCGCGAGCAGGGTCTCGACGAAGGCGGTGCCTCGCTGCGGCGTGTGCCCCGGCAGGAAAGCCTGTGCACGAGCCGACCGGCGCGCGGGCGGCGGCCGCCGCGAGGGACGCCGCCCGCTCATGGCCGCGGCGCGCCGCGGATGTAGTCGATCCGCGGCAGCTCTGGCTCGGAAGCGTTGGCCGAGGCCGCCGCGCGCGAAGGCCCCGTGCGCGAGGGCGTAACGCGCGAGGGCGTGACGCGCGAGGGCGGCTGCGACGCGGGCGCGGGCGCTGCCGCCGGAGCCGGCTTCGCGGCGGCCGTCGTCGGGTGCCGCGAGCCCTCACCCGGCGGTGCGAAAGCCTCGAGGCGACGACGCGCAGCCGCCACCGCCGCCGACAGCGGCTCTCGCGGACCCGCAGCCGTCGCAATGGGCCCCATCCGCTCGAGCGTGCGCAGCGTCTGCTGCGCCAGCTCGAGGTTGATCATCGCGAGGTTGTGCAGCGCCTTGGCGCGCAATGCCGGATCGATGCCCTCGCCTGCCGAGCGAGCTGCCACTCGGCGATAGGCCGCGAGCGCCCTGAACCAGTCGCGACGCTGCTGGTGGAGGTTGCCGATGCGCAACCAGGCCAGCGCATGCCCCGGGTCGAGCGCCACCACGCGCTGGAACGCGGCGAGCGCCTCGTCGGCGCGTCGGGCGCGGTATGCGGCCTCGCCGTCGGCCAGCAGGCGCGGCAGGTCGGCGCGTGTGTTGGCGCCCGTGTCGGGCGGCGGTACACCGTCGGGCACGTCGAAGGCGTCGACGATCCCGTCCGGCAGGTTCGGCGGCTCGACCGGTGCAGCCTGCGCGGCGCACGCACCGATCGAGGCCGTGGCGGCCGTCGCGGCCCACAGGACACCTTGGGCAATCCACGCCCGAACCTGGGGCGCACAGGTTGGCGACCTCATCGTCTCCCTCCCTTGGATGGTCGAAGTCGATACTCGAACGCCCGCGACGCACGCTCCCACTCGAGGCGCAGGCCGACGCGCAGGCCGATTCGCCGGGCCTCGCCGGCGCGCAACTCGAGCACGGCGCGTGCCCCCGGCCCGATGCGCACGCGCCGCGGCGGCACGGCCGCCTCGACGCGCTGCACGACCATGCAGGCGGACACGAAGACGAGGTCGAGCGCCTCGTGCACGCCGAACGTGTGCACGGCCGCGCACGGTTCGATCCAGAGCCCCTCGCCGGGCGCCGGCGCCGGCCGGCCGATCAGTCCGCGCAAGCGCGCGACGAAGCCGCGCGCCGGGATCACCCGGAGCCGGCCGCATCCACCATCGGCGCCGACGAAGCGCAGTTCGCGCCCGTCGTCGTGCGCCCGATCCGGCGGATTCGCGCCCGCCGCGCGCTCGAGGGTGCGCACGGCGAACAGGCGATGCGGATTCGGCTTGCCCCTCACAGCACCCCCTCGCGCAGCAGTTGATGCACCACCGGAAACAGCAGGATCGCGAAGGTGCCCGGAAAGATGCAGAGCACGAGCGGAAAGAGCATCTTCACCGGCGCCTCCATCGCGAGACGCTCGGCGCGCAGGAAGCGCTCGTTGCGTCGCTGCTCGGCCTGCGCGCGAAGGATCGGCGCGAGGCTCGCGCCCTGCCGCTCCGCGGCGACCAGCGCCGCCACGAGCGTGGACACCGCAGGCAGCGCCAGCCGCGCGGCCAGCGCGTGCAGGGCTTCGTGACGGGGCTGGCCGGCGTGGATATCGCGCAGCGCTCGCTGCCATTCGTCGCGCAGCGGCCCCGGCGGCCCGTGCCGAGCCGCCTGCCCCAGCGCCGCGCCGAGGTTGAGCCCCGCCTCGATCGACAGCGTGATCAGGTCGAGGTCGTGCGGAAGGCGGCGCAGCACGGCGTCGCGTCGCCGGGCCGCGCGATCGCGCAGCGCGATGCGCGGCAGCATCGCGGCGAGCGCCGCCGCCGGCGCCGCGGTCCACGCCGAAACCGCGCCGCTCCCCAACGCTCCCAGCGCGACGGCGCACCCGGCCACCGTCGCCACCGCGGCCTGCGCCGCGACGACGTGCTCCGCGGCCATCGCGCGATCGAGGCCGGCACGTCCGAGCAGCTCGCGAAGCCGCTCGCGCTGCTGCGCACCCACCCAGGGGCCCGTTGCATGAGCGAGCCGGCGAAGGAGCGGCCACGCGGCCCGCCAGGCCAGAGGCAAGGGCGCCGGCCGCGCCGGCTCGACGGGAAGCGCCGCCGCCCACGCTCCGGACGCCGCGGCGACCAGCGCTACCGCCGCGACGAACATCGCGGCCAACGACATCACCAGCCATGCGCTCACCGGATCGCCTCCCTCAAACGTCGATCGAGACGATCCGGCGAATCAGCACGACGCCGATTGCCTGCAGCGCGACCACCGCCGCCGCGACGACCCATCCCTGCCAGGTGTCGATGAGCGCGCGCATCGCGGTCGGCTCGACCAGGAACAGCAACGCGGCGAGCACGGCGGGCAGCGCGCCCATCACCCACGCCTGCAGGCGACCTTGGGCGGTGAGCGCGCGGATCTTGCCCTCGATGGCCAGCTTGCGACGCGTGGCATCGGCCAGCGACTCGAGCGTCGCCGCCATGCTGCCGCCGGCTTCGGCGCCGATCCGCAATGCGGACGCGAACAGCGTCGTCTCCTCGATCGGCACGCGGCGCGCGAGCCCGGCAAGCGCGTCGTCGAGCACGACCCCGAGGCGCTGCTCGCGCAGCAGCAGGCCGAGTTCCTGTCGCGCGGGCAGCCCGATCTCGGCGGCAGCCTGCGCGAGCGCCTGCCCCAGGCCGCTGCCGGCGCGCAACCCACCCGCCACCAGCATCAGCAGGTCGGGCATCTGCTGGCGAAACGCTTCGAGGCGACGGCGCCGCAGCCGCCTCAGGGCCAGCGAGGGCATCGCGCCGGCCGCCAGCGCGACGAGCAGCGCGACCTGCCACCGGCCGCTCGAGGCCCAGGCAGCGAGCGTGGCCAGAAGAGCGAGCAGGTGCTGCAGCGCGAACAGCCGGGACGGGTCGACGAACAGGAACGACTCGCGCATCCGCGCTCCGACGGCACGCTCGAAGCGTTCGCGATGCCGCCGTGCATATCGATGGCCAACCAGCGTGCCGAGCGCGAGCAGCGCCGCCGCGCCGGCGAAGACCGCGGCCAGCACCGGCCACAGCGGGAACGACGGCGCCGCGCTCACGTCGGCCCCCGGAAGATCGACAGGTCGGGCTCGAAGCCCTCGTCGCGCAGCGCCTCGTAGAACTGCGGCACGTTGTTGCAGCCGACGAAGCGCCCGCTGCTCCCGTCGGCCGATGCGCGCCGGTCGAAGCGGAACAGCGGCTGCATCAGTACGCGCTGCCCTTCGAGCCCGGTGAACTCGACGATCTCGACCACCCGCCGGCGCCCGTCGGCCATCCGCGCCTGGTGCACGACGACGTCGATCGCAGCCGCGATCTGCTCGCGAATCGCCAGCACCGGCATCTCGACGTCGGCCATCAGGACCATGGTCTCGAGCCGTGAAACCACGTCGCGCGGACTGTTGGCATGCACGGTGGTGAGCGACCCGTCGTGGCCGGTGTTCATCGCCTGCAGCATGTCGATCGCCTCGCCGCCGCGACATTCGCCGACGACGATGCGATCGGGGCGCATGCGCAACGAGTTGCGCACGAGGTCGCGGATCGTGACCTGGCCGCGACCCTCGGCGTTGGCAGGCCGCCCTTCGAGGCTCACGCGATGGGCGTGCGCCAGGCGCAGCTCGGCGGCGTCCTCGATCGTGACGACGCGCTCGCCCGGAGGGATGAGGTTCGAAAGCAGGTTCAGCAGCGTCGTCTTGCCCGACCCGGTGCCACCGGAGACGACGATGTTGCGGCGCGCGCGAACGCAGACCGCGAGGAAGTCGAGCATCGCCTGCGACAGCGAGCCGATTCTGACCAGGTCCTGCGGCCCGTAGAGGCGATGGTTGAAGCGGCGGATCGTGATCGCCGGGCCGCGAATCGCCAGCGGCCCGATGACGGCATTGACGCGAGAGCCGTCGGGCAGGCGCGCGTCGACCATCGGCGAGCCTTCGTCGACCCGCCGTCCGACCGGCGTGACGATGCGGTCGATCGTCGCGCGCACCGCGTCCTCGCCAGTGAACGCCGCTTGCGCGCGCTCGAGGCGCCCGTCGCGCTCGACGTAGATCTCGTCGGGAGCGTTGACCATGATCTCGGTGATCGTGTCGTCGCGCAGCAGCGGCTCCAGCGGGCCCAGCCCGATCGCCTCGTCGAGCACCTGGCCGACGAGCCGATCCCGGTCGACGTCGGGGGGCAGCGCATGCTCGCCGGCGAGCAGCTCGCGCAGCAAGTTCTCGACCTGATGCCGCAATTGCGCCGCGCTCAGCTGGCGGATGTCCTGCCGACGCAGGTCGATCGCGGCGAGCAGACGCCTGTGCAACAAGCGCCGCCACTCGAGGTCGGCGTGGGCGGGATGGCCAGGATGGTCGCCTTGGCCGCGACGGCCGGGATGGTCGGCTTGGCCTGAATCCTCGGGATCGTCGGGATCGTCGGGATCGTCGGGACCGTCGCAATCGTCGGAGTCGTCGGCGTGGCCCGAATCGCAGTGATCGTCGATCTGGTCGGGGCCGTCGGATTGCTGCGCGGCCCCGGGCGCCTCGACGCCGAGTCGCGCGTCGTTCGCCGACCGTCCCGGCGACGACGAGCGCACGCGACCCGTCGGGAGTGCGACGTGCAGACGGCCCTGACCGCCCTCCGCGCGCGGGTGAACCCGCAGCCGGTAACCTGCGATCGCGATCTCGTCGTCGTCGCCCAGCGGCGCGTACTCGACGATGCGCTCGCCGTTGACCCAGGTGCCACCCAGGCTGCCGCAATCGACCAGCTTGAAGCCGCGCTCGATCCGGTGAATTTCCGCGTGCAGCCGGGCCACGCGCCAACCGGCCAGGCGCACGTCGCTGTCGGCGTGTCGGCCGATGCGGCTCGGAAACCGGGCGAGCCGCAGCGCGCGCGGCGCCTCGCCGTCGGCCTCGACGATGAGCGTCAGCATCTCAGTCGGCCATCCGGACCTGTTCGCGCGCCTGCTCGAGGCGCTGCGCGCTGCGCTCGATCGCCTCGCGTTGCGTGGCGCTGGTCGGCCCGACGAAGCGCGGCGTGATGAAGACGACGAGGTCGGTCTTGCGGTCGCGGAACTCGCGCGAGCGGAACAGCTTGCCGAGGATCGGGATCTCGCCCAACCCGGGCACGCGGTCGATCGCCTTCGACGACTCCTCGCTGAGCAGGCCGGCGATGACCAGCGTCTCGTTCTCGCGCAGGTTCACCTCGGTTTCGGCGCGCCGCTTGAGCAGGCCCGGGACGTCCTGCACCTGGATCTCGAAGTTGATCGCCGAGATCTCGGTCGCGATCTTGGCGGCGATGACGCCGGACTCGCTGGCCACCGGACTCACGTCGAACTTCACCCCGTATTCCTTGAAGCCGACCGACACGGTGCCCAGGCCGCTCGCGAACGGCACCGGCAGCTCGCCGCCGGCAATGAAGCGTGCCGAGCCGCCGCTGCGGCACGACAGCCGCGGCTCGGCCAGCACGACGGCGTCGCCGTTCTGCACCAGCAGGTTGATGACCGACGTGATCGAGCTGGCGAGGCCCAGCACGGTCGCGAACGGGGCGACGCGCGTGCGCGTCTCCAGGCCGGCTTCGGCGGCCGCGCCGCCGGGCTGGAACGCGCGGCTGCGGTGTACGTCGCCCAGGATGCCGAAGCTCGGCCCCTGCAT
>CALMSQ010000157.1:0-2905 GCA_937872345.1 uncultured Burkholderiales bacterium
GGCGCCTGCCTCGTGCACCAGGCGGAGATCTACGCCATGTCCGGCAAGCTCGATCACGCACGCGACACGATCCGCCGTGCCGATCCGCTCGTTCGACTCGGCGCGCCCTGGGCGCTGGGGGATGCGTACCGCCTGACGGGAGACCTGCACCTGGCACTCGGCGAAATGGACGAGGCGGAGCGCTGCTTCCAGCATGCCTACCAGCATGGATGGGATCCCTATCCGGGATATGCGGAACTGCTCCACCTGCGGGGACGCGGTGAAGAAGCCATCCGTGGTCTCGAGCGCGCCGCCACGATGAGCACCTGGGTGGCCGGAGAACGCAAGGCTCGCTACCTCGCCCACGCGGCGCAGATCGCTGCCGTGCTGGGGCAGCGCGAGAAGGCTCGGGCGCTGCTGCACGATCTCGATACGGAGTCCCGGGTGCCGGAATCGGGAGTGACGGCCGCGCAGGTCCTGCACGCGCGCGCCGAACTGGCCTGGCTGGACGGCGAAACGGCCGAAGCGCAGCGTCGGATGCATGCGGCGCGGGAGGTGCTGCAGCAGCAGGGCGCCGTGATCGAGGCCGCGCGGATTCGCGTGCGTCTGGCCGAACTGCTCGCACGGCAAGGCGACCTCGGCGCCGCGCACATGGAACTGAGCGCGGCCGAAAGCGTGTTCCAGTCGGCCGGCGCAAGGGGGTATCTGGACCGATGCCGTGCCGTGCGGAATGGCCTCGGCTCGTGACCACGGAACTGCCGAGCTTCGACATGCACACCGCGAGACCATACTGCCGCGAAGCCGGATCGGGCCCGGGAGTGGTCTGCATTCACTCGAACGCCAGCAGCTCGGCGCAGTGGCGAGGCCTGATGGACGTCCTGTCGCCGCGCTATCGAGTCCTCGCGCCTGACTCGTACGGGTCAGGGAAGAGCCCGGACTGGCATTCCGACCGCGAGATCGCGCTGCGCGACGAAGTCGATTTCATCGAGCCCATCCTGGCGATGGCCGGCACGCCGTTCGCACTGGTGGGCCACTCCTACGGTGCGGCGGTAGCCTTGATTGCCGCCCTGGCCAATCCGGGCCGCGTCCGCGCGCTGGCGTTGTACGAGCCCACGCTGTTCTCGGTGGTCGACGCCCGGTCGCCGCCGCCAAACGGTGCCGACGGAATCCGCAATGCCGTGTCGGCCGCCGCCGCGGCACTGGACGCCGGAGACCGGGATGCGGCCGCCGGACACTTCATCGACTTCTGGATGGGGCCCGGCAGCTGGCGCGCGACCCCGCCGCAGCGCAGGGCGGCCATTGCCGACTCGGTCGCGAACGTCCGGCGGTGGGCGCACGCGCTCTTCACGGAGGCGACGCCGGCCGGCGCCTTCGCCAGTCTGGACATCCCGGTCCTGTACATGCTCGGCGGCGAATCGCCCGAGTCGGCGCACGCGGTTGCCCGGAGCCTGCTGCCTGTCTTGCCCCGCGTCAGGGTTGTCGAGTTCCCCGGTCTTGGCCACATGGCCCCGGTCACGCATCCCGAACCCATCAATGCAGAGATCGCCAGGTTCCTGAGCGAGGCCTGACCCGTCGCTGGAGCCGGCGCGCGGTGGCGTGGCACTTGGCCCGCGAGGCGCCGTGCGTCATCATGTGCCAGGGAAGCCAAATGCGATGCCGTCGCGCGCGGCTCGTCCGGAACGCCAGGCCGCAAGGGAGGCACACCCGACATGGCTGAAGCCGCACTGAGCACGAGCCAGATCGTCGTTCAGGTCTGCCTGTTCGTCGTCGCCGCCATCGCCCTGTTCGGCGGGGCGCTCCAGATGGTGCTCGGCCAGCCCGACACGTCCCCGAGACTCGACAACGTTCACCGGTTCATGGCCGGGGTGTACTTCTCGACCGGCCTCATCTCGCTCTGGGCAGCCATCACGATTCGCCAGCAAGGCTTCCTGGTCTATCTGCTTGCGCTGGGCGTGCTGCTCGCGGGCCTGGGCCGGCTCGTGTCGATCGGCAAGGTGGGTCTGCCCGAGCCTGCCGGGGTCTGGCTTGCCTACCTGATTCCCGAGCTCGTGCTTCCCGTCGTCATCGCGGTGGCGCAATACGCTTCCGCCTAGGCTGGCCAGACCGAAGGAGGGACCGGACCATGGCGGACGTGATTCGCGAAGTCACTACCGAGGTTCTGCAGGCCTTCGCCGATGCGTGGAATCGGCACGACGTCGATGCCCTCATGTCGTTCATGGCCGAGGATTGTGTGTTCGAGGCCTCTGCAGGCCCCGAGGTCTGCGGCACCCGGTATGCAGGTCGCGAGGCCGTGCGAGCCGGCTTCGAGGACGTCTGGGCGACCTTCCCCGATGCCCACTGGGGCGGCGCACGGCATTTCGTGTGCGGCGACCGCGGCGTATCGGAGTGGACGTTTACCGGAACACGCGCCGACGGCACTCGCGTCGAAGTGCGCGGTTGCGATCTGTTCACGTTTCGGGACGGAAAGATCGCCCTGAAGAACTCCTATCGCAAGAACCGTCCGCCCCTGGGGACGCCGAAGGGCTGAGTCCCGCGGAGAAGATCGGCGTGGCGTCCAACCCCTCGGCTCGAACGTCAGGCACACCTTCCACTCGGACGACCACGGCGGCCAATCGATGAACGAAGCACTCGAAACGGACTATCTGGTGGTCGGCGCCGGCGCCGCGGCGATGGCGTTCACCGACGCGTTGCTCGATCATTCCGACGCGACGATCACCATCGTCGATCGCCGCCACGCGCCCGGCGGACACTGGCTCGACGCCTATCCCTACGTTCGCCTGCACCAGCCTTCCGCGTTCTATGGGGTCAGCTCGGTGCCGCTCGGGCAGGACGCCATCGACGTGGCGGGCACGAATGCCGGCTACTACGAGCTCGCCGGCGCGGACGAGATCCGGGCCTATTTCGCGCACGTGATGGATCGCCGCTT
>CALMSQ010000158.1:0-4168 GCA_937872345.1 uncultured Burkholderiales bacterium
GACCTCGCCGGCAAGATCCACGAGATCGTCGCCACGGGCACCTGCGAGCTGCTCGAGCGCCTGCGCCACGAAATGCCGCCGGCGGTCACCGAACTGCTGCAGGTGCCGGGGCTGGGCCCGAAGCGCGTCGCGAGCCTGTGGCACGACCTTCACGTGCAGACGCCCGAGCAGGTGCTGCGCGCCGCGCGCGACGGGCGGATCCGCGCGTTGCCGGGATTCGGCGAGAAGACCGAGCGCAGGATCGAGTCGGCCGTGGCGGCGCACCTGTCGAAGGAGCGCCGCGTCAAGCTCGCGGTGGCCGGCCAGTACGCCGACGCGCTGGTCGCGCACCTGCAGCGCGCAAGGGGCGTCGAGCGCGTGGTGGTCGCCGGCAGTTTTCGCCGGATGCGGGAGACCGTCGGCGACCTCGACGTGCTGGTCACGGCGCGCAAGGCGAACCAGGCAATCGAGCAGTTCACCGGCTTCGCCGAAGTCGAGGAAGTGCTGTCCAGCGGCGGCACGCGCGCCAGCGTGCGGCTGCGCGGCGGCCTGCAGGTCGACCTGCGCCTGCTCGCTCCGGAGAGCTTCGGCTCGGCGTTGCAGTACTTCACCGGGTCGAAGGCGCACAACGTCGCGCTGCGGCGCCTGGCACAGGAGCGAGGCCTGAAGGTCAACGAGTACGGCGTGTTCCGCGGTGACACGCGCATCGCCGGCGACACCGAGGAGTCGGTCTACGCGGCGCTCGAGCTGCCGTGGATTCCGCCGGAGCTGCGCGAGGACCGCGGCGAGATCGACGCGGCGAAGGCGGGCCGGCTGCCCAAGCTCGTCGAGCCGGGCGACCTGCGCGGCGACCTGCACGCGCACACCACCGCGACCGACGGTCGCAACACGATCGAGGAGATGGCGGCGGCCGCGCAGGCGATGGGGTTCGAGTACCTGGCCATCACCGAGCATTCGCGCCGCCAGGGCATGGCGCACGGGCTCGACCCGAAGCGGCTGCGCGAGCAGGGCGAGGCGATCGACCGCCTCAACGCGCGTGCGAAGGGCATCCGCGTGCTCAAGGGCATCGAGGTCGACATCCTGGACGACGGCACGCTGGACCTGCCCGACAGCGCGCTGGCCGGGCTCGACATCGTGATCGCGGCCGTGCACAGCCGGTTCGACCTGAGCCGCGCGCAGCAGACCGCGCGGATCCTGCGGGCGCTCGGGCACCCGAAGGTGAACCTGCTCGCCCATCCGACCGGGCGGCTGATCGGCCAGCGCGAGCCCTATGACGTCGACATGTTGCAGGTCGTGCGCAAGGCGAGGGAGCAGGGCGTGCACCTCGAACTGAACGCGCACCCCGAGCGGCTCGACCTGATCGACACGCACTGCCGGATGGCGAAGGACGAGGGCGTCCTGATCGCGATCACGTCGGACGCGCACGACACGGTGCAGCTGGCCAACCTTCGGTTTGGCGTCGGGCAGGCGCGCCGCGGCTGGATCGAACGCGGCGACGTGCTCAACACCCGGTCGCTGCGCGAGCTTCTGCCGTTGCTGGCGCGCACCCGGGCGGGCGCGCCTTCGCCGCGCGCCACCACGCGATCAGGCGGTCGAAATCCCCGTCGAACGCCAGCTGCATCAGTTCGCTGCTGACGTCCATGCACCGGCCCGCGGTCGTCGGGTCCATGCGGTGGCTGGAAGTCTCGCGGTCGCAGGCGAGGTAGGCGGCCTTGAGCGTTTCGACTCTCGAGCCGTCGGCCGCGGTCGGATGCGACTCGCCGCGCGCCTGGGGTGCCAGTAGCGAAACGGAAAGCATCGCGGCAGCGAAGTGGGTCCTGGTCATGGCATCCTCCTCGATCGTCCGCAGAACCTACGCCGCGGCGCGCGCTGCGCCTATCCCGTGTTCGCGGCGGCGGCAGCGGGCGCGACGCGCGCCGCGGGGCCGGCGTGCGCCGGAGCGAGACGCCGACCCCGCTCGGTCGGTTCGGGCACCAACAGGACGTCGCCAGTCGCCGCGTCGAGCAGGTTGCCCGCGACGCTGCCGAACGGCAGGCTCGCGATCCACGCACGCCGGCCGGCACCGACCACGGTCAGGCTCGCTTGCACTTCGGATTGCCGCGCCAGGATCCCGCTCGTGACCGCGCCGAATCCGATCGCCGGCACCACGCGGCCGTCGCGTGCGTTCGCCTGCGCCGCGAGCCGCTGCAGCGCGTGCAGCGCCTGCCGGCGCGCCTCGCGCAAGCGCGCGTTGCGGACGTGCGGCGCCGACATCAGGAAGCGCAGGCCCAGCGCGCGCAGCGTCCCGAGCATGTGCAGGGCCTCGATCCGTGTACCGGCCCTGAACCGGCACGCTTGCTCGAGCAGGGCCGCCGACCCCGAGCGCAAGTCGACGCCCACGGTGACCCGCGCGTAGGGCAGTGGCGACGACGGTCCGACCGCGAGCACCGGCAGTCCGGTGCGGTCCGCAAGCCGTTCGGTGAGCCGGCGGCCGCGAAGCGGCCACGGCAACGAGCGTCGGCCGTCGTGCAGCACGATCAGGTCGGCGCGCTCGCGGTGCCGGGCCACGTCGTCGACCGACGCCGCCGCACCGGCCACCACGTCGACCGCGAAGCCGTGCTGCCTGGCCAGCCGCCGCGCGCGTCGCTGCAGCCGCGCCAGCGGATCGCCGCTCGGCGCTGGAGCGCCGCTACACAGGTGCAGCAGCCGTAGCTCCGCGCCGTGGTCCGCGGCCAGTCGGGCGGCGCGGCGCACGGCGCGGTCCGCATCGACCGAGAAGTCGGTCAGGGCAAGGATCGATCGGATCTTCATGGCATTCCTCCGAATGCCTGCCGCCGATGCAGCGTGCAGGCGAGTCGCGCGAGGCTTGGGGCCCGGCGATGGACGAATGCGCTGGATAAACTCGGTGAGGTCCCGCCGGGCTCAGGAAAGTGCGGCCGGCGCGCGTGGCAACAGTGCACGCGTTTCGCGCAGCCACGGGCAGACGGCCTCGATCCCGAGGGAGCGAAGCAGTGCGTCGAGCGGCTGGTTGGGAGCGAGGATCATGGCCCGATTGTCGGCGATTCGCGCGACTGGGGCAAGCAAGGCCCTGGCGATGTGATACGGTCGGCCTTCCACGACGTTTTACCTTCCACACGCACCGGCCGAAATGTCCGCTTCGATCGCAAGCCCCGGGTCTCCCGCCGTGCCCTCGCAGGCCGTGCGGGGCAGGCAGGGCGCGCACGCGCGGACCTGAACTCCCTGCACGGCAGCCCGCCCAGGCGGCGCGCAGCGTCTGCGCGCCAGAGCCCGTCGTCTTCTTCCGGCTGCGTCGTCATGGAGATCACCAAGAGTTTCGTCAAGGCCAAGCGTCCCTGCGCGGACGGTTTTCGCTGGTACATCCGCAATCGTCGTGCAGGCGGCGACTATCAGGAACTGCTCGACGCGCTGGTCCAGGCCGGCCGCGTCGAGGACGCGTGCTGGTTGTTGTCGCAGTTCGGTCCGGTCGACACCGTGCTGGAACTCGATTCGATCGATGCCGAAGCCCTCGTCTTCGCCGGACGCGTGGAGGTGCGCGGCAACGTCACGGTCGAGACGACGATCCGGGCAGGCGGTTCGATCCGCGCCGGCGGCGGAATTCGTGCCGGCCGGAGCGTCGTCGCCGGTGACGACGTGCGCTGCGGCGCGCAGATCCACGCTGGCGATTGGCTCGAAGCCGGTGGCGACGTCCGCGCCGGGTGGGGGATCGACGTCGGCGGCAGGATCCGCTGTGGCGGCGAACTGCGCGCCGCCTGGGACCTGCTGTGCGACGGTGCGCTCGCGGCCGCGGGCAGCGTGCTGGTCGGGCAAGAACTTCGCGTCGGGGAGTTCGTCGACTGTGGCAAGCGCCTGCGCGTGGGCGGCAGTATCGCGGGCGGCAGCGGCATCCGCGCGGGCCACGGCATCGAGGCGGGCGCGGAGATCGCATGCGGCGGACACCTGGAGGCCGGCTGGGGAATTCGCGCCGGGCGATCGATCGTCGCCGATGGCGCGATCCGTGCGGGCGAAGGTCTCGAGGCCGGAGACGAGATCGCGGCGGGATCCGGCTACGGCATTCACGCCGGCCTGAGCGTCCGGATGGATGCGTGGGAGGACTGCGCACGGGTGCGCGCGAGGGCGAGGCCCAGAGGCCTCGTCAGCGGCTGCTGGACGGGCATGCCGGAGGAATAGATCTGATTAGACATAATATACA
>CALMSQ010000159.1:0-5111 GCA_937872345.1 uncultured Burkholderiales bacterium
GGGCCTGCGCCAGGTCGAACTGGCGAACCTGCTCGAGGTGCAGCCGATCACGCTGGCGCGCCTGATCGACCAGCTCGACGCCCGCGGGCTCGTCGAGCGACGCGCCGATCCCGACGACCGCCGCGCGCACCGGCTCTTCCTGACGCCGGCGGCGCGACCGCACCTGGACGCAATCCGGGAGGTCGCGGCGTCCGT
The DNA here is from genome assembly GCA_937872345.1 of uncultured Burkholderiales bacterium. Lineage (GTDB taxonomy): Bacteria > Pseudomonadota > Gammaproteobacteria > Burkholderiales > Burkholderiaceae_E > Zeimonas. The sequence goes on from CALMSQ010000159.1 coordinate 196, forward strand.
GCGCGTCGACGCGCTTCGGGGCATCGATGCCGCGCAGGCCGCAGCACTGTCTGCCACGCTCGCGCGGATCCGCGGGAACCTCGCGATCAATGGAGGCGACGCCGTGCGCGCCGACGCGCGATGAGCGAGGTGCCCGATCTCGCGGTCTCGCCCGGCCAGTCGTCGGCGCCCGCGCCGACTCCGGCACCGCGCGGTCCGGTCGGCCTGGACAGCCCGGACGGCCCAGGCGGTCCAAACGGCCGGCGCCGCGCGCTGCGCATCCTGCTGCTCGTCGTCGTTCCCGCGATCGCCGCGCTGGTCGTCGCGATCGTCTGGCTCCAGGGCGGGCGCTACGTCGAGACCGACAACGCGTACGTGAAGGCGGACAAGGTCCCGGTGAGCGCCGAAGTGTCCGGCGCGATCGCCGAGGTCCTCGTCCAGGAGAACCAGGCGGTGACCGCTGGCCAGCCGCTGTTCCGGCTCGATCCGGCGCCGTTTCGCGTCGCCGTCGCCAAGGCCGAAGCGAAGCTCGCGCAGGCGCGCACCGACGTCGCGGCGATGAAGGCGAGCTACCGCGAGCGGCAGGCGCAGATCGCGCTGGCGCGCACGAAGCTGGCGTTCGCCCAGAAGGAGCAGAATCGGCAGGCCGACCTGGCGTCGCGCAACTTCATCTCGGCTTCGAAGCTCGACGATGCGCGACAGAGCAGCCAGCTCGCAGCCGAGCAGGTCGTGGCCGACGAGCAGGACCTCGCGCGCATCGCGACTGCGCTGGGCGGAGGGCCCAGCGTGCCGGTCGAGCGCCACCCGGCGTATCTCGGCGCGCTGGCCGAGCTGCGCCAGGCCGAACTCGACCTGTCGCGCATCGAAGTCCGGGCGTCGCTGGCGGGCACCGTGAGCCGCCTTCCCAAGCCCGGCCAGTACGTGGCGGCCGGGGCCACGGCGGCCGCGCTGGTCGCCGACGAAGCGCCGTGGATCGAGGCCAACTTCCCCGAGACCGACCTCACCTGGGTGCATCCGGGGCAGCGCGCCGAGGTGCGCATCGACACCTATCCGGGGCGAGTCTGGCACGGCGAAGTCCAGAGCCTGAGCCCGGCCACCGGGGCCGAGTTCTCGCTGATCCCGGCGCAGAACGCCACCGGCAACTGGGTCAAGATCACGCAGCGCCTGCCGCTGCGGATCCGGCTCGACCCGCAGCCCGACATGCCGCGGCTGCGCGCCGGCCTGAGCGCGATCGTGCGCATCGACACCGGCCACCGCCGGACGCTGTTCGGCTTCTCCGCCGGCTGAGGGAAGCCGGATGAGGGAAGCCGCATGAGCGCCGTCGCATCGGCGGGCGCCGCGTCGCACGCGCCGGTCCATCGCGGCCCGATCACCGTCTCGGTGATGCTGGCCACGATCATGCAGGCGCTCGACACCACGATCGCCAACGTCGCGCTGCCGCACATGCAGGGCTCGCTGGGCGCCACCTACGACCAGATCTCGTGGGTGCTGACCTCGTACATCGTCGCCGCGGCGATCGTCATGCCCCTCACCGGGTTCCTGTCGGCGCGCTTCGGCCGCAAGCGCGTCTTCATGGCGTCGATCGTCGGCTTCACGATCACCTCGATGCTGTGCGGCGCGGCGATGAACCTCACGCAGATCGTGCTGTTCCGGCTGTTGCAGGGCGTCTTCGGCGCGAGCCTGGTGCCGCTGTCGCAGGCGGTGCTGCTCGACACCTATCCGCGCGAGCGGCACGGCCCCGCGATGGCGCTGTGGGGGCTCGGCGTGATGGTCGGACCGATCCTCGGCCCGACGCTCGGCGGCTGGCTCACCGAGTACTACGACTGGCGCTGGGTCTTCTACATCAACCTGCCGTTCGGGCTGCTCGCGTGGTTCGGGCTCGGGCTGTACGTCCGCGAGACCGACATCGACGCGACGCGGCGCTTCGACCTCATGGGATTCGCGATGCTGAGCCTCGGCATCGGCGCGCTGCAGATGATGCTCGACCGCGGCGGCACGCTCGACTGGTTCGCGAGCACCGAGATCGTCGTCGAGGCGATGCTCGCGGGGCTCGGGCTCTACCTGTTCGTCGCGCACATCTTCACGCACGAGCATCCGTTCATCGAGCCGGCGCTGTTTCGCGACCGCAACTTCAGCGTCGGCCTGCTGTTCATCTTCGTGGTCGGGATGATCCTGCTCACCACGATGACGCTGCTGCCGCCGTTCCTGCAGAGCCTGCTGGGCTACCCGGTGGTCGACGTCGGGCTGCTTCTCGCGCCGCGCGGCATCGGGACGATGATCTCGATGTTCATCGTCGGCCGTCTTTCGGGGCGCGTCGATGCGCGCCTGCAACTGGTGCTCGGGCTGCTGCTCGCCTCGTTCTCGCAATGGGAGATGACGCAGTTCGACCTCGACATCACCGGCTGGGACGTCGTGCGCACCGGCATCGTCCAGGGCCTGGGGCTCGGCTTCCTGTTCGTGCCGCTGTCGACGATCGCGTTCTCGACGCTGGCGCCGCGGCTGCGCACCGAGGGCACCGCGCTGTTCAGCCTGGTGCGCAACATCGGCATGAGCATCGGCGTCTCGATCGTGATCACGAAGCTGTCGAGCAACGTGCAGGCCAACCACGCCGGCCTCGCGCAGTTCATCGAGCCGTTCAGTTTCGCGCTGCGGCAGGCCGCCGCGAGTGGCGTGGTCGATCCCGGCACGCCGCTGGGCCTGTCGCTGCTCGACGCCGAGGTCACGCGGCAGGCTGCCACGCTCGCCTACCTGCAGGACTTCCGGATGATGACCTGGGTGACGCTCGCCGCGCTGCCGCTGGTGCTGCTGCTGCGCGGTCGGCCCTCGACGGGCGCCGGCCAGCGCTAGGCCTCGAGCCCCAGCAGGCGCATCGCGTTGCGCTTGAGAATCAGCGGTTTCACCTCGTCGCGAAAGCCCGCTTCGTCGAAGTCCTTCATCCAGCGCTCCGGCGTGATCAGAGGAAAGTCCGAGCCGAACAGCATCCGGTCGCGCAGCAACGTGTTGGCGTACTGCACCAGCTGCGGGGGAAAGTACTTCGGGCTCCAGCCGGACAGGTCGATCCACACGTTCGGCTTGTGCATCGCCACCGACAGCGCTTCGTCCTGCCACGGCCACGACGGGTGGGCGATGACGATCTGCATGTCGGGGAACGCGATCGCCACGTCGTCCAGGTGCATCGGGTTGGAGTACTCCAGGCGCAGCCCGCCGCCGCAGCGCATCCCCGAGCCGATCCCCGAATGGCCGCTGTGGAAGATCGCCGGCATCCGGTGCTCGGCGACGACCTCGTAGATCGGCCACGCCATCCGGTCGTTGGGGTGGAAGCCCTGCACGGTCGGATGGAACTTGAAGCCGCGCACGCCGTGCTCGGCGATCAGCCGGCGAGCCTCTCGGGCGCCCATCTTCCCCTTGTGCGGATCGATGCTGGCGAACGCGATCATCATGTCGGCGTTCTGCCTGGCGGCCTCGGCGATCTCCTCGTTCGGGATTCGCCGCCGGCCCAGGTGCGATTCCGCGTCGACGGTGAACATGACCAGCCCGACCTTGTGCTCGCGGTAGTACGCGACCGTCTCGGCGATGGTCGGGCGGCGGTTCGAACGGAAGTACTTGTCGGCCGCGCGGTCGTACTCCTCGCCGTAGGCGTCGAACGGGTTCCAGCACGACACCTCGGCATGCGTGTGGATGTCGATCGCGACCAGCTCGGCGGTGTTCAAGGCAGGCTCCCGGCCGCCGCTCGAGCGGCGCTTCAATGGTTACAAACAATAAGCATCGGCGAGACGGACCACCGGCTCGCCCGGTCACGCCCCGATGATGCACCGCACTGGAAGAATTTGCGCCCCGCCGTCGGCCCGGATTCGGGAAAACCCCAGTTCTGATTCGGCGGAAATAGTTAATACTCATAACTGAATCGCGACCCCCCGAATCGCCGACCCGCTGCCGCCGCGCGCCCATCATGCATGCCTCGAGACCCGGTTCCCCAGACCTGCTGCAGCGACTCGACCTGCTGAGGGTGGAGATCGACGGCGCGATCGCGTCGGTGCGGCTGAACCGGCCGGCCAAGCGCAACGCGCTCAGCGATCCGATGATCGCGCAGCTGCACACCTGCTTCGTCAACCTGCCCGACAGCGTCCGCGCGGTCGTGCTCAGCGGCGAGGGCGAGCACTTCTGCGCCGGCCTCGACCTGTCCGAGCTCTCCGAGCACAGCGTGGCCGGCGGCATCGCGCATTCGCGCTTCTGGCACGCCGCGTTCGACCAGGTGCAGTTCGGGCGCGCGCCGGTCGTCGCGGTGCTGCGCGGCGCAGTGGTGGGCGGCGGCCTCGAGCTGGCCAGCGCCGCGCACATCCGCGTCGCCGAGGACAGCGCGATCTACGCGCTGCCCGAGGGCCAGCGCGGTCTGTTCGTCGGCGGCGGCGGCTCGGCGCGCGTGCCGCGGCTGATCGGCTTCTCGCGGATGGCCGACATGATGCTCACCGGACGCGTGCTCGACGCCGACGAGGGGCAGCAGGCGGGGCTCTCGCAGTACCGGGTCGCCGAAGGGCAGGGCCTGTCGAAGGCGATGGAGCTCGCGCGCCGCATCGCCGAGAACGCGCCGATGTCCAATTTCGCCGTGATGCACGCGCTGCCGCGCATTGCCGACATGTCGCAGTCCGACGGCCTGTTCGTCGAGTCGCTGATGGCGGCGATCGCGCAGGCCGAGCCTGCCGCCAAGGACCGCATGCGCGCGTTCCTCGAAGGCCGGGCGCGCAAGGTGCGCAAGGCATGAGCGCCTATCGCGACGCGCGGGTCGCGGCCTGCCTCGACGCCGAGTACCGGCGCGGCGCCGACGGCATCGAGCGGCTGCGCTCGACCGTCGCGCTCGGGCCTTACCCCGACCGGCTCACCGACCGGCTCGAGCACTGGGCCCGCCTGGCGCCCGATCGCACGCTGGTCGCGCGGCGCGA
>CALMSQ010000160.1:0-2869 GCA_937872345.1 uncultured Burkholderiales bacterium
GACATCGCGCACCGGCTCTACGGCGGCGATCGCCAGACGCGCATCGAGCAGGAAATCGTCCTCGGCGTGGGCGGCGTGCGCGCGCTCGCCGCGCTCGGGCTCTCACCAACCGTATGGCACATCAACGAGGGACACGCCGCATTCCTCGTGCTCGAGCGCACGCGGATGCTGGTTGCGGGGGGCCTGGACTTCGCGAGCGCGCTCGAGGCCGCGGCAGTCAACACCGTCTTCACCACGCACACCGCGGTGCCCGCCGGCCACGATCACTTCGCCGAAGACATGTTCCGGCGCTATTTCGACGACTGGGCGCCGCAGCTCGGCATTGCGCCCGAGCAGCTGCTCGACCTCGGGCGCACCTCGGGCAGCCCGGACTTCAACATGACCGCGCTGGCCATCCGCGGCTCGCGGTTCCAGAATGGCGTCTCGGCGATCCACGGCGGCGTCTCCTCGCGCATCTGCGCCAACCTGTGGCCGCAGATCGACCCGCAGGACAACCCGGTGGGGCACGTCACCAACGGCGTGCACGTGCCCACCTTCCTCGCACCCGCCTGGTACGACCTGTTCGATCGCCACCTGGGCTACGGCTGGGAGCAGCGGCTCACCGAGCCCGACTGCTGGGAGGGCATCCATGCGATTCCCGACCAGCAGTTCTGGGCGGTGCGCCAGGGGCTGAAGTCGCAGCTGTTCCACCTGCTGCGCGATCGCCTCGCCGAGCAGCACGCACGCAACCACGGGTCGGCCGCGCACCTCGACCGCGTGCTGCGGCTGGCCGACCCGGCCAACCCGCGCGCGCTGACCATCGGCTTCGCGCGACGCTTCGCGACCTACAAGCGAGCGACGCTGCTGTTCGACAACCTGCAGTGGCTGCGCGACATCGTCTGCAACGCGCAGCGCCCGGTCATCTTCGTGTTCGCGGGCAAGGCGCATCCGGCCGACCAGCCGGGCCAGGAGCTGATCCGTCGTATCGCCGAAGTCGCGAAGATGCCCGAGTTCGAGAGCCGTATCCTGCTCGTCGAGGGCTACGACCTGCGGCTCGCGCGGCGCATGGTCTCGGGCGTCGACGTCTGGCTGAACAACCCGATCTATCCGCTCGAGGCGTCGGGCACGTCCGGGATCAAGGCCGCGATGAACGGCGTGATCAACCTGTCGATCCTCGATGGCTGGTGGAGCGAGGGCTACGACGGGCGCAACGGCTGGGCAATCAAGTCGGTGGCCGACCCGGACCCGGCGCGCCGCGATCGCGAGGAGGCGCGCGCGCTCTACGAAATCCTGCAGGATGCGGTTGTCCCGCTGTACTACGACGTCGGCCCGCACGGGCTGTCGCCGGGCTGGGTCGCGATGGCCAAGCGCTCGATGGTGTCGCTGTTGCCGCGCTTCAACACCGAGCGGATGCTCGGCGAATACATCGAGCGCTACTACCGGCCGGCGGCCGGGCAATGGCATCGCCATGCGCAGGCGGGCTTCGCGACGACGCGCGAGCTCACGCAGTGGAAGAGTCGCGTGCGCGAGCACTGGAGCCGCGTGCGCGCCCGCCGCCTCGACCACGCGCCGCTGCGCATCCGCTTCGGCGAGTCGCTGCGCTTCGAGCTCGCCATCGACGTCGACGGGCTCGACCCGGCCGACCTGCGCGTCGAGCTGCTGCTCGGGCGCCCCAACGACGCCGACTCGACGCACCGGCACGAGCGCCACGAGATGCGCTGCGAGCGCCACCTGGACGGGGACGAGCGGCTCTACTCGATCGAGATCGAGCCGGGCATGTGCGGCAAGGTCGACTACCGCTTCCGCGTCTATCCGCATCACCCGCTGCTCACGCATCCGTACGAGATGGGCATGATGCTGTGGCTCTGAGCGACGCGACGCCGCTGCGCATCCTGTTCGCGACGCCCGAACTCGCGCCCTGGGTCAAGACCGGCGGGCTCGGCGACGTCAGTGCTGCCCTGCCGGGGGCGCTCGCCGAAACGGGGTTCGACGTCCGCGTGCTGGTGCCCGGTTACCCGGCGCTGCTGGCTGCGTTCGCGCAACGTCGGGTGCTCGCGCGGCTCGAGCGGCCGGGCGGGCAGCTGCTGCCGGCGGCGATCTCGCAGGTGGCGCTGCGACCGGGCCTGGAACTGCTGCTGCTCGAGTGCCCGGCCTGCTACGAGCGGCACGGCGGCCCCTACCAGGACCGCACCGGGCACGACTGGGCCGACAACGCGCTGCGCTTCGGGCTGCTGTCGAAGGTCGCCGCGCTGCTGGCGAGCCGCGACACGCCGCTCGACTGGCGCCCGAACGTCCTGCACTGCAACGACTGGCAGACCGCGCTCGCGCCAGCCTACCTGCGCTACCGCCACCCGGCCACGGCGGCCAGCGTGACGACGATCCACAACCTGGCATTCCAGGGACTCTTCCCGGCCACGAGGCTCGAGGCGCTCGACCTGCCCGCGAGCGCAATGGCGATCGACGGCGTCGAATTCCACGGCCGCCTCTCGTTCCTGAAGGCGGGCCTGCAGCACAGCGACCGGCTGACGACGGTGAGTCCCACCTACGCCCGCGAAATCTGCGAGCCCGAGCATGGCTTCGGACTCGACGGGCTGCTGCGCTACCGGCGCGATCGCCGCAGCGGCGACCTGGTCGGCATCCTCAACGGCATCGACACCCGCGAATGGGACCCGGCGACCGACCGCTCGATCGCCGCCCCGTACAACGCGCGCTCGCTCGCCCTGAAGCAGCTCAATCGCGCCGCGCTCGCCGAGCGGCTCGGCCTCGATCTCGCCGCGGACACACCGCTGCTCGGCATGATCTCGCGCATCACCCTCCAGAAGGGCGCCGACCTGGTGATCGAGGCCGCGCCGACGCTCGTGGCGCGCGGCGCGCGGCTGGCCGTCCTCGG
>CALMSQ010000161.1:0-4052 GCA_937872345.1 uncultured Burkholderiales bacterium
AGTCAGAAGTACGAAGCGCGCTTCGCGCGCCGACCCCGAGGCTGCGCTGCTCGGCGCCGCCGACAGCGCCCCACGCGTCGGTCCCCCCTCACGGCCCGCCCAGGCCCGCCGGCCCCCGCACGCCGCCCAGCCGCCGCCTGCCGCGACGCTCAGTCCGTCGACCGCGACATCGCCGCGAGCACCTCGTCGAGGTTCTGCGGCATGCCCAGCGCGTTGAATCCGCCGTCGACGTAGTGGATCTCGCCGGTCACCGCGCCGCCGAGGTCCGACAGCAGGTACAGCGCCGTGCCGCCCAGCTCGTCGAGCTCGACCCCGCGGCGCAGCGGCGCCGACAGCACGTTGTACTTGTAGATCGCCCGCGCGCTGCCGATCACCGCCCCGGAGAGCGTGCGCATCGGCCCCGCCGAGACCGCGTTCACGCGGATGCCCTGCGGGCCGAGGTCGGCGGCGAGGTAGCGTGTGGACGCCTCGAGCGCCGCCTTGGCCACGCCCATCACGTTGTAGTTGGGCATCACCTTCTCGGCGCCGTAGTAGCTCAGCGTGATCGCCGCGCTGCCGCGCGGCATCAGCGTGGCCGCGCGGCGCATCACCGACGTGAACGAGTAGCACGACACGTGCATCGTGTGCAGGAAGTTCGCCAGCGACGTGTCGACGTAGCGGCCCTTGAGCTCGTCGCGGCTCGAATGCGCCACCGCGTGCACGACGAAGTCGAGCGCGCCCCATCGGGCGCGGATCGCGTCGAACACGGCGTCGATCGCCTCCTCGCGCTCGACGTCGCAGTCGAGGACGAAATCCGAGCCCGCCTCCTGCGCGAGCGAGGCGACTCGCTTCTTCATCGCGTCGCCCTGGTACGTGAACGCCAGCTCGGCGCCGTGCGCGCGCAGCGTGCGCGCGATGCCCCAGGCGATCGAGCGCTCGTTGGCCACCCCCATGACCAGCCCGCGCCGGCCCTGCATCAGCGTCGACGCGCCAGTGGCGATCGGGCCGCTCATCGTCAGGCCTCGTAGCGCGACAGCGCCAGCGTGCAGTTGGTGCCGCCGAAGCCGAAGCTGTTCGACAGGATCGTCTGGTGCTTCACGCCGTCGATGCGCTGGCGGGCGATCGGGATTGCGCCGGCGCCCTCGTCGAGCCGCTCGATGTTGATGCTCGGCGCGACGAAGCCGTGGTTCATCATCAGCAGGCAGTAGATCGCCTCCTGCACGCCAGTGGCGCCCAGCGAATGCCCGGTCATCGACTTGGTCGACGACACGAACGGCAGCTCCTCGTCGGGGCGGCCGAACACCTCGCGGATCGCGTTCAACTCGGTGATGTCGCCCACCGGGGTGCTGGTGCCGTGGCTGTTGATGTAGGTGACCGGAGTGGACACGGTGCGCAGCGCGTTGCGCATGCAGCGCACCGCGCCTTCGCCGCTCGGCGCGACCATGTCGGCGCCGTCGGAGGTCGCACCGTAGCCGGTGAGCTCGCCGTAGATCTTCGCGCCGCGCGCCTTCGCGTGCCCGAGCTCCTCGAGCACCACGATGCCGCCACCGCCGGCAATCACGAAGCCGTCACGGTCGGCGTCGTACGCGCGCGAAGCCGCCTGCGGACGGTCGTTGTACTTCGAGGCCATCGCACCCATCGCGTCGAACAGCACCGACAGCGTCCAGTCGAGTTCCTCGCCGCCGCCGGCGAAGACGATGTCCTGCTTGCCCCACTGGATGAGTTCGGCGCCGTGGCCGATGCAGTGCGCCGACGTGGAGCAGGCCGAGGAGATCGTGTAGTTCACGCCCTTGATGTGGAAGTTGGTCGCCGCGGTCGCCGACGTGGTCGAGGACATGCAGCGGGGCACCATGTACGGGCCGACGCGCTTGGGGCCGCGCTCCTTGCAGATCGCGGCCGCCTCGACCTGGTTGCGCGTCGACGGCCCGCCCGAGCCGACGACGATGCCGGTGCGCTCGTTGACGACGTCCGTGGCCTCGAGCCCGGAATCGGCGATCGCCTGCTCCATCGACAGGTGCAGGTAGGCCGCGCCGTCGCCCATGAAGCGCTTGAGCCTGCGGTCGATCGCGGCGTCGAGGTCGATGTCCGGGCGCCCCGCGACCTGGCTGCGAAAGCCGAGCTCGGCGTACTCGGGAACCGCCGCAATGCCCGACTTGCCGGCGCGCAGCGACTGCAGGACCTGTTCCTGGTCGAGGCCGATGCAGGAGATGATGCCGATGCCGGTGACCACGACCCGGCGCGTGCCCATCGCTTCAGTCATGAACGTGCTCCTTCGCGTCGCGCTCAGAGCGATTTCGGATTGTCGAACAACCCGACCTGCAGGTCGGCGGCCTCGTAGATCAGCTTGCCGTCGGCCAGCACCTGGCCGTCGGCCACGCCGAGGACGAGCCTGCGGTTGATGATCCGCTTGACGTCGATGCGGTACTGCACCAGCCGCGTTTCGGGGAGGATCTGCCCGGTGAACTTCAGCTGCCCCAGGCCGAGCGCGCGCCCGGAGCCGGGTGCACCGGTCCACCCGAGGAAGAAGCCGAGCATCTGCCACAGCGAATCCAGGCCCAGGCAGCCGGGCATCACCGGGTCGCCCTCGAAGTGGCAGGCGAAGAACCACAGGTCGGGGCGGATGTCGAACTCGGCGGTCAGGAAACCCTTGTCGAACGCGCCGCCGGTGGCCGAGATCCCGGTGATCCGGTCGAACATCAGCATCGGCGGCAGCGGCAGCTTCGCGTTTCCGGGGCCGAACAGCTTGCCGTGCCCGCAGTCGATCAGCTCGTCGTATCCGTAGCTCGCCTTGGGTGTGAAATGCATCGGGTCAGGGGCCTGGTTCGTGAGGGTCGAGGGCCGTCGGCGGGGGCGCGGCGGCTACGGCCGCCATGATACGGAAAGATCGGCCCGGTTCGGCGCTGCGCGGCGCGGCGGCCTCGCGCAGCAGGCGCATGCCGACCAGCGTATAGCGGGTCTGCGGCGAATTCCAGTTGCGGTACGCGCAGCGCGCATAGAACGGCCAGGTGTGCCACGACCCGCCGCGGCGCACGCGAACGCTGCCGGTGTCCGGCCCCGTCGGGTCGGTGGCCGGCGAGCGGGCGTAGTAGCGGTCGTCGTGCCAGTCGGCGGTCCACTCCCAGGCGTTGCCGTGCATGTCGTAGAGCCCGAATGCATTGGGGGCGAAGCTTCCGACCGGCGAGGTGAACGCGAACCCGTCGTGGCCGGCCAGCGCGTGCGCGCGCCAGCGCGGCCAGTTCGCCTGCGCGTCGGCGTCGAACACGTTGGCCGCGCGCAGCAGGTCTCGCGGATCGTCGCCGTTGCCGTAGCGGGTTCGGGTCCCGGCGCGGCACGCGTACTCCCACTCGGCTTCGGTGGGCAGGCGGTAGGTCGCGCCCTCGGTCTGGCTCAACCAGCGCGCCATCGCGGCGGCATCGTTCCAGGTCACGTTGACCACCGGATGGTCGTCGTCCTGCGGGAAACCGGGATTGCGCCACGAGTACCTGGGATCGCGGCCGGCGAAGGCGTCGCCGCGGGCGCTCTTCGACGGATCGTAGGCCGGGTCGTAGCCGTAGCCGCCGGTGCCGTCGGCGACCGATTCGGGCACGTACCCGGAGCGCTCGAGGAATCGCCGGAACTGGCCGACCGTGACCTCGGTCTGTCCGAGGTAGAACGGCCGCGTGATGCGCACCCGGTGCGCCGGCGCCTCGTCGCCGAGCTCCTCGAAGCGGCGCCGCTCGAGGTCCGGGTAGGCGGCGGCGAGCGCCTCGACCGACTCTTCGCTGCCCATCGTGAAGTCGCCGGCCGGCACGAGGACGAAGCGGATGCCGAGCGAATCGACCAGCGCCGCGGGCGGCGCGGCGGCCGATGGCGACGCCTGCACGGACGTTGCGGACGCCGCCGACCGCGGGTGCGCACCGGGCTGTCCGGCGTGCGCCGCCGGCGCCGCGGCTGCGACTGCCGCAGCGACGAGCAGCAGGGCGGCGCTTCGGGGCGGCATCGTCGGGCGCTCGCGGAGTCGCGCGGCGCCGCGTCAGCGCAGCTCGCTGCCTTGCGTCAGGCCGACGCCGGCTTCGCGCATCGCCGCGAGCGCG
>CALMSQ010000162.1:0-1993 GCA_937872345.1 uncultured Burkholderiales bacterium
ATCGATGCGCTGCGCGGAATCGGAGAGTTGCTCGCCTACCTGAAGGAGCCCGAGCCGCCGAAGGGCCTGCGCGATGCGTGGGACAGGTGGCCAGTGCTTCGCCAGGTGATGAACATGGCGCCTCGCGAGATCTCCGGCGCGCCATGCCAGCAGGTCGTGCACGAAGGCGACGCGGTCGACCTCGCGCAATTGCCGGTGCAGACCTGCTGGCCCGGCGACGCGGCGCCGCTGATCACGTGGGGGCTCGTCGTCACGCGCGGGCCGAACGCGACCCGCCAGAACCTCGGCATCTACCGACAGCAGGTGATCGGCCCGAACCGCACGATCATGCGCTGGCTCGCGCATCGCGGTGGCGCGCTCGACTTTCGCTCGCACGCGGCACGGTACCCGGGCGAGCCGTTCCCGATCGCGGTCGCGCTGGGCGCCGATCCTGCGACCACGCTCGCCGCGGTGACGCCGGTGCCCGACACGCTGTCCGAGTACCAGTTCGCCGGGCTGCTGCGCGGCGCGAAGACCGAGCTCGCGGCGTGCATCGGCAACGACTTGCGCGTGCCCGCGTCGTCGGAGATCGTCCTCGAAGGCTCGATCCGCCCGGACCCGGACGCGAGCGCGACGCTGGCCCACGCACGACGCCTGGGCTGGACGCAGGACCTTCCGCCCGCGGCGCGCAACGGCTGGGAGATGGCGCTCGAAGGCCCCTACGGCGACCACACCGGCTACTACAACGAGCAGGACTGGTTCCCCGTGTTCACGATCGATCGCATCACGATGCGCCGCGATCCGATCTATCACTCGACCTACACCGGCAAGCCTCCCGACGAGCCCGCAGTGCTCGGCGTCGCGTTGAACGAGCTGTTCGTGCCGATCCTGAGGAAGCAGTTCCCCGAGATCGTCGACTTCTACCTGCCGCCCGAAGGATGCTCGTACCGGATGGCCGTCGTATCGATGCGCAAGCAGTACCCGGGGCACGCGAAGCGCGTGATGTTCGGGATCTGGAGCTTCCTGCGCCAGTTCATGTACACCAAGTTCATCGTCGTGACCGACGACGACATCGACGTGCGCGACTGGAAGGAAGTGATCTGGGCGATCACCACGCGAGTCGACCCGGTTCGCGACACGACGCTGGTCGAGCGCACGCCGATCGACTACCTCGACTTCGCCTCGCCGGTATCCGGGTTGGGCTCGAAGATGGGCATCGACGCGACCGGCAAGTGGCCGGGCGAGACGACGCGCGAGTGGGGCCGCCCGATCGCGATGGACGATGCAGTCAGGAAGCGGGTCGACGCGATCTGGTCGGAGCTCGGTCTCTGAGCGTCGAGCCGGTCAGTGCCCACGCGACCCCGAAGGCCAGCACGGTCAGCAGCGGCGCCGACGTGTCGGGGGTGCGGCCGGGTATCCACGCCTGCGCGAACTCGGTAAGCATCAGGATGCCCGCCGCCGCCAGGGGCCACGCGATGCGCCGGCGCCCGATGTCCTCGCCGCGAAGCGCCGACCAGCGCAGCGACAGCGTCAGCATCGCGCCGAGCCATCCGAAGAAGAGCGCGAGCTCGAGCGCAGCGAGCAGCCCGCCGCGCCCCACTTGCGGCCACCACGAAACGCCGCGCGCGAGCGGTTCGCCGGCGTGCGGCGCGAACTGGTAGACGAGTACCGACAGCAGCGCCAGCGCGGCCGGCAGGCGCGCGAGCCAGGCGCCCGACGCCAGCGAGCACACCAGCGCGCTCACGGGGAGCGCGAGCGCCATCCCGGCGATTTCCTCGAGCGACAGCGCGGGCACGTCGAGCACCACTTGCCCGAGCGTCGCCGCGGCGGCCAGCAGCGCCAGCCCGCGCAGCGCCGTCGCGACGTCGGCGGGCAGCCCGCGCAACGCAACGCCGATCGCCGTCCATCCGAGCAGGTGTCGCGCGAACCGCCACGGCTCGAGCGGCACCCCGTCGACGAGATGCCGCAGGAACGAGAGGTTGCCGCGGATCGTGCCCACGTCGAGCGTGAAGCG
>CALMSQ010000163.1:0-16484 GCA_937872345.1 uncultured Burkholderiales bacterium
CGTACTCGCCGGCAGCCATCGACATGGCACCAGCGACAAGGCCAGCAACGCCCGCGACCAGGACGCCCTGCGAACTGGCGCCTGCTGCCGCGACGCCCAGGACGAGGCTGGCGGTAGAGACGATACCGTCGTTCGCGCCGAGAACGGCGGCACGGAGCCAGCCGGTGCGGTGTGTCCTGTGTCGCTCGAGATGTCTCATGACGGCTGCTGCGATTCACCGCTCAGGCCGCATACCAGAGCACCGCGAAGTAATGGCAGGCGGTGCCGGCCCTGACGAAAAGGTGCCATATCAGGTGTCCAAAGTGGAATCGTGAATCCGTTGCGTAGAAGATTACGCCGACCGTGTAGGACAGCCCCCCGGCGAGCAACCAGAGCAGGCCGCTGTCGGAACCCTCGCGAGCAACGGATCCACCGCGATCACGACGAGCCCCCAGACGACCCCGAAAAGCGTCCAACCCCATGCGCCACGAAGCACCCCGAGCGTGAACGGTGCGTAGGTGCCAGCGATGAGCAGGAAGATCGAGGATCCGGACAACACGCTTTGCCTTGCCCACGGGCAGCGCGTGATAGACGGTCGATGAAAGGTAAGGGAGAAAGACGGTCGCGGAGAAGACGCTCGCGCCGACGATGAACGCAGCGTCGGCGCGCCGCAGCGATTGATCCTGGCCAATCGGAATCAGCGCATGGCAGCCGCGATCTCGGCAGCCCAGAATGCGACGATCGCGATGCCCGCGATCCACATCAGCAACGGCGGAACCCGGTTGGCGTTGGTTTCCATGCCGGTCCCCTTGCTCGCCGGCACTCGCTACTCGAGCCGCAGGTCGTTGTAGACCGCCATGACGCCGCCGACGCCGCTCGCGACCGCGACCGCCTTCTCGATGTCGGCCAGCGAATTCATGATGCCGCTCAGCTGAACGCGCCCCTCGAAGGTCTCGACGTCGATCTCACTGGACTTCAGTGACGGGTCGTTGAATATGGCCGCCTTGACCCTGGTCGCGATGGCGCCATCGCCGGGATGCTGGCCCGCGCTCTCCCGCGCCGACGTGGGCGCGCAAGCTGCTGTCGTGGCCATCGCGATGGCGGCAAGGAAGATCGTGCTGCGGTTTCCGTGTTTCATGATCCGCAGGATGGGTGCCCATGCATCGACCGTCTGTGCGCCGGCGCACCGAGACCGATGCACCGCCAGCGTACGATCCGTCGTTCGGGCGTGATACGCTCGCGGGGCGATCCGGAGTTCGCGGATGACCTCGCTTCACAGTCCGACGCAGAACCAACTTCTCGCCGCCCTGCCCGCCGCAGAGTTCGCACGTCTGTCGCCGCACCTCGAACTGGTTCCGATGCCGCTCGGCGAGGCACTCTACGAGTCGGGCGGACGCCTCAATCACGTATATTTCCCCACCACGTCGATCGTTTCGCTGCTCTACGTCCTCGAAGACGGCGCATCGGCGGAGATCGCGGTGGTCGGCAACGAGGGGATCCTCGGCATTTCGCTGTTCATGGGCGGCGAAACCACGCCCAGCCGGGCCGTCGTGCAGAGTGCCGGCTACGGCTATCGACTGAAGGCGCAATTGCTGAAGCAGGAGTTCAACCGCGCCGGGCCGGTGCTGCGCCTGTTGCTGCGCTACACCCAGGCGCTGATCACGCAGATGGCGCAGACCGCCGTATGCAATCGGCACCATTCGGTCGAGCAGCAGCTGTGCCGCTGGCTGCTGCTGAGCCTCGACCGCCTGTCGTCGGATTCGCTGAACATGACCCAGGAGCTCATCGCGAACATGCTCGGCGTGCGCCGCGAAGGGGTGACCGAGGCTGCCGGCAAGCTGCAGCGCGCCGGACTGATCCGCTACAGCCGTGGCCGCATCGAGGTGCTCGACCGGCCCGGGCTGGAGAAAGCGGTATGCGAGTGCTACGCCGTGGTCAAGGTGGAATTCGATCGCCTGCTCGCCGACATTCCGCGAGGCGATCCTTTCCACGTTCTCGGTCCGTCGTCCCGCGCCTAGGCCGATCCCGCACAGGGGCGCGCGCGGGACAGGGACACCTCACTGCGTTCCCCGTTCCGCGCGAGGCCCGACTCCGACTCACAGGCCTCGGCGCCCGCTGATCACCTGCAGCAGGACGACGACGATGGCGATCACCAGCAGGACGTGGATGAGCCCCCCCATGGTGTAGGAGCTGACCAGCCCCAGCAGCCACAGGATGAGAAGGATGACGGCAATGGTGTAGAGCATGATGGCATTCCTGTCGAATCAAGTACGCCAGTTGGCTAATCGGCCTGTCGAGGCGCCGCGGGTCTCGTCAATTCCCGGTACAAGCCCCCCTCCCCGACGCTGCCCTTCGTGATGCCCTCGCCGCGCATGCGCCGCACGCAATCCTCACGGTCATCCGGCGGCAGCGGATTGCAGCGGGTCAGCCGGTTTTCTTCGTACTGGCGCGGGTCTGCCTCGCCGAGGCGGCCTCGCCTGGCCTCCTGCAAGGCGGCGCCAGCCTCACGCAGACAGGTGGCGCGGTCCTGACGCGAATCGCCGATCAAGCACGCAGCGCGCTCTTCCTGGTAGCGCGCTCGGGCATTCGACGGATCTGCGCCGGCTGCGGCGGCCGTCGACGCTACCAGCAGGACACCGGCCGCACCCAGCGCGATAGCCAGGAAATCCACGGCGCCCAGGCCGGAATGCGTCGAACCGCCGCGGGTGCGGCGCGCGCCAGAAGCAAATCGCATGACGTCCTCCGTCCGGGCAGCGGCGCTGCTCGCCGGTCCGGCGGCAAGATCACCATGGCGCAGTCCGACCGTGCTGCCTGCCCGAGCGAGAGACTAGGCATCGCTGGCCGCAGCGTCTGTGCGTTAGCGCACCCAGCAATGCCCCGGCAGTTCCGGGAGGCCAATCGGACCAACGCCCGAGCGAGTCGGCATCGCCGCCAAAGTCACGGTCATCGACCACGCTCTTCGTTGCGGTTCTCCCGACCCCTGTCGCGGGATGCAGCCTCGTTCCCCCGACCCCGGTCCTGCGGTTCGGCCTGGGAGCGCTGCCGCCGCACCTGCGGCGACGTCGGTCGGGGATTCGGCTGCGCGGACTGCGGCGGCTGCCGCTGCTGATCCGGTCGCGGTTGCTGTGGCCCAGGCGACGATGGCTGCCGGACCGGCGACTGCCCACGCGGTTCGGGGCGCGAACTGCCCTGGTCAGCAGCTGGGGCTGGATACCGGGCCCGATCGCAGCGCGGGCCGTGTACGCGCCCGCGCTCGTCGTCTTCATCGGCGGGGCGAGTTTCCAGATCTCGATCCAGCCGGGCAGCATCGGCGCGGTGGGCTGGTTTCCGCTCGGCCCGCGTGACGTCTAACGCCCTGCATACCCGGTGAGCCGCACGTATTTCACCAACGTGAACGTGAGCAATACGGTGATCAACAACTCTTACGTCACCAATGCCTACGACACCCGCAACGTGACCAACGCCACCTACGTGAACCAGCAAGTCCTCAGCGCCGTGGTGACGGTGCCCACGACGGCGTTCGTCCAGTCGCAGTCGGTGGCAAGCGCCGCGTTGCGCGTGCCGCACGAGGCGGTCGTTCGTGCGCCGGTGAACCCCGTCGCCGAAGTCGCACCGATTCCGGCCAGGGAGCGCGCGCTGGCCAGCCACCCCGGCAGGCCGGTCGATCCGGCGGCGCTGCCCGCATCGAGGCCGACCGCGCCGGTTCCCGCGCCGAAGGTGGAAGCCTGGCCCCGGCCCGTATCGCCCCCCCCGGTCGCGGCGCCCGAGCCGAAGGCCGCGGAGGCGGCGGACATGCACGGCAACGAGCCGGGATCGGCAGCCGACATCGAAGCCGCCGACAAGTGAGCAGCCGACAAGGAGAACGTCGGCCCGGTGAGGCTGAGGGAAGAACTGCGCCGGAAATAGCGGCCGGTCAGAGCCAGTACACCCAGATCAGGCTGAACGCCTCCTTGACGCGCAGGTCGAGCGAACGGTCTCGCCATCGTTCGAGCGTGATCTGTTCGGAGTTCGCGATGTCGCTCTCGAACGCTGCGCGCATGCGGTCGCCGAACCCGGTGCCCAGCACGACGGCGTTGACCTCCTCGTTGTGCAGGAAGCTGCGCCAGTCCAGGTTGGTCGAGCCCACCGTCGACCACACGCCGTCGATCAGCGCAGTCTTCGAATGCATCAGCGCCTTGCGGCGCTCGAAGATCTTCACGCCGTTGCGCAGCAACTCGTCGTAGAAGGATCGCCCGGCATGGAAGACCAGCGCCGAGTCGCTGCTGCCCGGCAGCACCAGACGCACGTCGACGCCACGCTCGACCGCCGCCTCGAGCGCGGCCAGCAGTTGCGGGTCGGGAACGAAGTAGGCGACGGTCAGCAGGACCTCGGTCTCCGCACTGTTGATCGCGGAGATCAGCGTCACGTAGATCAGGCTGAAGGGATCGTCGGGCGAACTGCCGATGGCGCGAACGTACTCGCCGCCCTGGCTCTGCAGCGGCGGAAAGAAGTTGCGCTGGGCCAGCGGTTCGCCCTTCTGCTTCTGCCAGGTTTCGAGGAAGAGTTCCTGGAACTCCGCGACCACCGGGCCGTCGATCTGCAAGTCGGTGTCGCGCCATGGAAGCTTGCCGCCCGGGCGATTCACCGAGCCCCGGCTGAACGAGCTGCCCGAATAGACGCTGCTGATGTTGATCCCGCCGAGGAACACCGTCCGTCCATCGACGATCAGCAGCTTGCGGTGATCGCGCTGGTTCACCTGCCAGCCGGCCTTCGCCGTCAACGGGTTCACCGGGTTGAATTCGAGTGTGCGGATGCCGTTGTCGCGCAGGCGCTGAAAGAACTCGACTGGCGTGCCAACCGTGCCCACGCTGTCGTAGACGAGGTTCACCTGCACGCCCTGGCGCTGCTTTTCGATCAGCACATCGGCGAAGCGCCGTCCGACCTCGTCGTCCTCGAGGATGTAGGTCTCCATGTTGATGTGGTCGCGAGCCGCTTCGATCGCCGCGAACATGGCCCTGTAGGTTTCCGGGCCGTCCTGCAGCAGGCGAACGCGGTTGCCGCCCACCAGCGGGTTGTCGGAGACAGCTTGTTCGAGCGCGAGGTGGCGCTCGAAGATGTTGGGGGCCTGGCTCCCCTGCTCGAGCCGCTGCAGGATCGCCCTGCTGCGCGCCGTCGAGAGCGGCCCGCCGGGCCCGTCGATCTGCGCAGGGGAAGCCGAGGGAGCCAGGTCCGGAACGAGGACCGGCAACGCGCTGCAGGCCGTCAGAAGCCCCAGGCATACCGGCACGAGCCATCGCGCGCCCCTCATTTGCCGCCCCGCCTGAAGACCGACGCCCGATGAGCCGCCCGCACGCCGGCACCCTATCCGGCTGGGCATTCGCCCGTGCGGTCGGAAACGCTAGCCTCTCTTGCCGCCGAAGACGAGGAGCAAGCCGCCGACGACGATCGCTCCAACGCCCGCCCAGATGGGGACGTTCACCGTCTCCTTGTCCTTGATCGTCATCTGCAGCGGACCGAGCTTCACGTCGTGGGTCTCCCTCGTGTAGCTGAAGCTGCCATAGGCCAGGCCCAGGATGCCGGCAACGATCAGAACGATGCCGGCCACTTTCATTGCGCCCATGGTCTCTCTCCGGAATCGACGCGCCGGTCCGGGCGCCACGCGACGAACACTACTGCGCAGATCATCGGGGGTCAACGCGGAATGAAGCTTCTCGTCCTCGAAATCGATCGACGAGAGAGCGGCGACCAAGCGCTCGACGACGCGTCGCCGGCATTCCTGTTCCGGGCCCGGACAGGGAGGCGTGGCGGCGGCCCTGGGGTCCGCCGGCGCCGTCGGATTCCTGACGATACTCATCAGTGCACGGTGCGCGCCGCATGCGACGCGCGTCTGTGCGCTGTCACGCTCAGCCGCAGGTGCCATAATGGGTTCGCCTCCGGGTCGAATCCGCGCGAATCGAGTTCGCGGTCAGGTCAACACCGGCCCTCCCCTACGGATCGTCCCCGCCGAACCCTTCCGGATCGCCACCGATGCGGCAGGCGATCGCCTCATCCCGCACGCGGGTCACGAAAGGCCAGCTTGAAATCGGCAATTCTTCGCGCCTTCGGGCGCGCATCGACGGCGCCGCCGTGGAATAGCGAAGCTTCGATCCGCGAGGAACTCTTCGGCATCGAACGCCTCGAGCAGCATGCCGAGAGCCTGGCGGCTGCCCAACCCGTCGCCGAAAGGCCAATGGCCGGGCGATCACTCGCCGTACGACTGAAGGACAACGAGTCGGTATTGCTCGAAGCGTATCGCGCCATTGCGGCCGCGGTCGACGACGGCCAGGCCATCACGCCGGCCGGCGAGTGGCTGCTCGACAACTACCACCTCGTCGACGAGCAGATCCGCGAGATTCGCAGCGATCTGCCGCCGGGCTACTACCGCCAGCTGCCGAAGCTGGCCGCCGGACCCTTCGCCGGCTATCCGCGGGTCTTCGGCGTGGCGTGGGCCTTCGTCGCGCACACGGACAGCCGCTTCGACCCGGAGATGCTGCGCCGGTTCGTGCGCGCCTACCAGCGCGTCCAGCCGCTGTCCATCGGGGAGCTGTGGGCGGTCGCGATCACGCTGCGAATCGTGCTGGTCGAGAACTTGCGACGCGCCGCCAGGCGCATCGCCACGAGTCGTGCCGCGCGCCGGGACGCGGATGCAATCGCCGACCGGCTGCTGGGCGTGAACGGTCGCCCGGCCGAGCCGGCCGCTGCGGCCCTGCAGCCCTGGGTGCAAGCGCCCTTGCCGCCCGCCTTCGCGGTCCAGCTCGTCCAGCGGCTTCGGGACCAGGATCCGAAAATTGTCGCGCCGGCGCTGAACTGGCTCGACGAGCGCCTGGCGGCGCAGGCAACGAGCGCCGACGAGATCGTGCACGCCGAGCACCAGAGCCAGGGTGCGACGAACGTGACGGTCCGCAACATCATCACCAGCATGCGGCTGATCTCCGAGGTCGACTGGCCGGACGTCGTGGAGAGCGTCAGCCTGATCGACGACACGCTGCGGCCCGACAGTCGCTTCGGGGAGATGGATTTTTCGACACGCAACCTCTACCGCGGCGCGATCGAAGAGCTGGCGCGGGGATCGCGACTGGCGGAGCTGGACGTTGCGCGAGCAGCCCTTCTGGCCGCTGCCGATCCGGCGCGCCGCGCGCCGGCCGAGGGCACCGGAGGCCGCGAGCGAGATCCGGGCTACTACCTGGTCGGCAAGGGGCGGCGCGCATTCGAGGCGACGATCGGATTTCGCGCTCCCGTGCGGAGCTGGCCCGGGCGCTTCGGCACGCTCGTCGGCGTGAGCGGATACATCGGCATCGTCGTCGCGGTCGCCGCGCTCATCGTCGCATTGCCGTTGGTCGCGATGGCCGGACCGGGAATCGGCAGCGGGTGCATGGCCCTGCTCGCGCTCGTCGGGCTGATCCCGTCGATCGACGCGGCGATGGCGCTGGTGAACCACGGCATCACGCGCGAGACCGGTGCGGCGATCCTGCCCGGCATGGCGCTGCGCGACGGCGTGCCCTCGCACCTGCGCACGATGGTCGCCGTCCCGATGCTGCTGACCACCCAGGCGGCGATCGACGAGCAGGTCGAGGCGCTGGAGATCCACCACCTGGCGAACCCGGAGAGCGAGCTTCACTTCGCGCTGCTCTCGGACTGGACGGATGCGCCAGGCGAGACGGCCCCGGGCGACGACGCGCTCGTCGAAGCGGCCGTCGCGGGAATCGCCCGCCTGAACCGCCACCATGGACCGGCACCCGGAGGGGATCGCTTCCTGCTGCTCCATCGCCGCCGGGTCTGGAGCGACGGGCAGCAGCAGTGGCTAGGCTGGGAGCGCAAGCGCGGCAAACTGCACGAACTGAACCGGCTGCTCCGCGGCGCGTCGGATACGACCTTCATGGCGGTCGGCGGGCGCCCGCCCGTCGTGCCGGCCGGCGTCCGCTACGTCATCACCCTCGATGCCGATACCCGGATGCCGCGGGAAACCGCCCGCCGGCTGATCGGCAAGATGGCGCACCCGCTCAACCAGCCGCGGTTCGACGCCGCGACCCGGCGCGTGGTCGACGGATACGGGGTGTTGCAGCCCCGCGTGACGCCTTCGCTGCCGATCGGGCGCGAGGGGTCGCTGTTCCAGCGAATCTTCTCCAGCGCCAGCGGCATCGATCCTTACGCGGCCGCCGTGTCCGACGTGTACCAGGATCTCTTCGGCGAAGGTTCCTACGTCGGGAAGGGCATCTACGACGTCGATGCCTTCGAGGCCGCGCTCGAGGGCCGCGTGCCCGACGGCACGCTTCTCAGCCACGACCTGTTCGAAGGGACCTTCGCGCGTGCCGGCCTCGCTTCCGATGTCGAGGTCGTCGAGGAGTTTCCGTCGCGCTACGACGTCGCTGCCGCGCGCCAGCACCGCTGGGTGCGCGGCGACTGGCAACTGGTGCCGTGGATATTCGGATGCGGCGACGCCTCGGCAGCGGGTCGCCGCGCGAGCGCACTGCCGCTGATCGGCCGCTGGAAGATGCTGGACAACCTGCGGCGGTCGCTGTCGGCGCCCGCGAGCGTCCTGGCGCTGGTCGCGGGATGGACGCTGCCGCGGCACGCCGCCCTGATCTGGACCGGCTTCGTGGTGTCGACGATCGCTGTGTCGACGCTGCTTCCCGTGCTCTCCGCGATCGTCCCCCGACGCGCGCGGATCACCGCGCGCAGCCACCTGAACGCCCTCGCCGGGGACGTTCGGCTCGCGCGGGCCCTGAGCGCGCTGGGGGGAGTGTTCCTCGCGCACCAGGGATGGCTGATGGCCGGCGCGATCGGCAGGACGCTGTATCGCTTGCTGGTCAGCCGTCGGCATCTGCTCGACTGGGTCACCGCCGCCCAGGCGAAGGTGGGGCGCCGGCTCGACCTCTGCGGCTTCTATCGGCAGATGGCGGGCGGTGTCGCGATCGGTTTCGTCGCCGCGATCGCCGCCTGGCTGTTCGGACGCGACGCCTGGCCGGTGGCGGCGCCGTTCGTGCTCGCCTGGGTCGCCTCCCCGGCGATCGCCCGATGGACGAGCCTGTCGCCGCTCGTCGCGGGGCGCCTGCCGGTCTCGGAGGCGGATTCGCGCGCGTTGCGCGGGGTCGCACGCCGCACCTGGCGCTTCTTCGAGACCTTCGTGACGGCCACGGACAACATGCTCCCGCCGGACAACTTCCAGGAGGATCCGAAGCCGACCGTCGCGCACCGCACCTCGCCCACCAATCTCGGCCTCTACCTGCTGTCCGCGGTCAGCGCGCGCGATTTCGGATGGACCGGAACGACCGACACCGTCGACCGGCTCGAATCGACCCTCGCGACGATGGGCAGCCTGTCGAAGTTTCGTGGCCACTTCTACAACTGGTACGACACGCGGGATCTTCGCCCGCTGGATCCGCCCTACGTCTCGTCGGTCGACAGCGGCAACCTGGCCGGGCACCTGATCGCCGTCGCCAATGCGTGCCGGGGATGGAGCCGGCGCCCGATGGCCGGCCCCGAGGCGTACGCCGGCATCGAGGACGGCGTGGCGCTCACGCGCGAAGCGCTGCACGGACTCGCCGACGACCGGCGAACCCAGACGACCACCCGGCGCCAGCTCGATGGCGCGCTCGACGCATTGGATGCCGCGCTCCAACCGGGCTCCACGCCGCCGGACGACACCGATGCACGATGGGCCCGAATCGTGCCCGCCGCCGCGACCATGGTCGACATCGCGCGAGCTCTGGCCGGCGAACGCGGCGACCAGGCCGGCGCCGAGATGCTCGACTGGGCGGAGGCCACGTACCGTTCGATCGAGAGCCACCGGCGTGACCTCGCCCAGACCGCGAACGCCGCCCACCTGCTGGAGCGTCGCCTCGCGGCGCTCGAGGCGACCGCACGGGCCACGGCCGAAGCGATGGAGTTCGGCTTCCTGCTCGACCCGGACCGCAAGCTCCTGTCGATCGGATACCGGGTTCCGGAAGGCCAGCTCGATCCGAACTGCTACGACCTGCTCGCGTCGGAGGCGCGCCTGGCGAGCTTCGTGGCGATCGCCAAGGGCGACGTCCCGTCGCGGCACTGGTTCCGGCTCGGGCGGGCCGTCACCCCGATCGGACACGGCGCGGCGCTGGTCTCCTGGTCGGGGTCGATGTTCGAGTACCTGATGCCGTCGCTGGTGATGCGCGCGCCGGCAGGCAGCCTGCTCGAGCAGACCAGCCGCCTCGTCGTCCGCCGGCAGATTGCCTACGCCGCCGAACTCGACGTGCCGTGGGGGATGTCCGAGTCCGCCTACAACGTGCGCGACCTGGAGTTCACCTACCAGTATTCGAACTTCGGAGTCCCCGGCCTGGGCCTGAAGCGCGGACTCGGCGGCAACGCCGTCGTCGCGCCGTACGCGACGGCGCTCGCCGCCATGGTCGATCCGGGGGCCGCGGCGCGCAATTTCGCCCGGCTCCGCGGCGTCGGCGCGCTGGGGCGCTACGGCTTCTTCGAAGCGCTCGACTACACGCGCGCGCGCCTGCCCGAGGGGACCGACGTCGCGATGGTTCGGGCCTTCATGGCGCATCACCAGGGCATGACGGTGGTCGCCCTGGCCAACGCCCTGCTCGACGGCACGATCCGGGCACGGTTCCACGCCGAGCCGATCGTTCAGGCGACCGAACTCCTGCTGCAGGAGCGAACGCCGCGCGATGTCTCGGTGGCACACCCGCGTGCGGAGGAAGTCAGGACCGAAGCCACGGTCGGCGAGCTGGCGCTGCCCACGGTCCGGCGGCTGCGCTCCGCGCACGACGCGGCGCCGCAGGCGCACCTGCTGTCGAACGGGCGATACCTGGTGATGCTCACGGCCGCCGGCTCCGGATACAGCCGCTGGGGCGATCGCGCGGTCACGCGCTGGCGCGAGGACAGCACCCGCGACGACTGGGGCAGCTACGTCTTCCTGCGCGACGTGCACAGCGGCGCCGTGTGGTCGGCCGCCTACCAGCCGAGCGGCGTCGAACCGGACCGTTACGGCGTCACGTTCACCGAGGATCGTGCCGAGTTCGTCCGGCGCGACGGAGCGATCACCACGACGCTCGAGGTCGTCGTTTCGCCGGAGGACGATGCCGAAGTCCGCCGGGTATCGTTGTCGAACGGGGGCGGCCGGGCGCGGGAGATCGAACTCACTTCGTACGCCGAACTCGTGCTGGCGACGCCCGCCGCAGACGCGGCGCACCCGGCCTTCTCCAAGCTCTTCGTGCAGACCGAGTATCTCGCCAGGGTGGGCGCCATCCTGGCGACACGGCGGCGGCGATCGCCGGCCGAGCCCGAGATCTGGGCGGCGCATCTCGCGGTCGTCGAGGGCGAGGCGATCGGCGAACCGGAGATCGAGACCGATCGCGCCCGCTTCCTCGGCCGCGGGCGCGAGGTGCGCGAGCCGATCGCGGTGATGGACGGCCGCCCGCTCTCCAATACCGTGGGTACCGTCCTCGATCCGGTCTTCGCGCTTCGCCGCCGCGTACGGATTCCGCCGGGCAGGACGGTGCACGTCGCGTTCTGGACCGTCGTCGCGTCGTCGCGCACCGACGTGCTGGACCTGGTCGACAAGCATCACGACGCGACGGCTTTCGACCGCGCGGCCACGCTGGCGTGGACCCAGGCACAAGTGCAGCTGAGCCATCTCTGCGTCGACCCCGAAGAGGCGAACCTGTTCCAGCGCCTCGCGGGCCACGTGATCTACGCCAGTCCGGCGATGCGCCCGTCGTCCGACACCATCCGACGCGGCGGCGGCGCCCCGCCGGGACTCTGGTCGCAGGGCATCTCCGGCGACCTCCCGATCGTCCTGGTGCGGATCGACAACGTCGAGGACATCGCGATCGTCCGGCAGTTGCTGCGCGCCCACGAGTACTGGCGGATGAAGCAACTCGCCGTCGATCTGGTAATCCTGAACGAGCGGGCGTCCTCCTACGTCCAGGATCTCCAGATCGCGCTGGAAACCCAGGTCCGGACCAGCCAGTCCCGAGTGCAGCCGGCGGCAGGCGGCACGCACGGCTCGGCGTTCGTGCTGCGCGCCGATCTCATCCCGGCGCAGACTCGAAACCTGCTCGTCTCCGTGGCCCGCGCCGTGCTGGTCGGACGTCGCGGCATGCTGTCGGAACAACTCGACCGCGTCCAGCAGCCCGCCGCCACCGGCGGCGCGCCGCCGCCGCGGCGCATGTCGTCCGCCGACGCCCCGCAGGCGCTTCCGGCGCCGCCGGATCTCGAATTCTTCAACGGGCTCGGCGGATTCGCCTCGGACGGACGCGAGTACGTGACGATCCTCGGCGCCGGGCGTTCGCTTCCTGCCCCGTGGATCAACGTCGTCGCCAATCCCTCGTTCGGCTTCCAGGTCGCGGTCGAGGGAAGCGGCTACACGTGGTCGCTCGGCAGTCGCGAGAACCAGCTCACGCCGTGGTCGAACGACCCGGTCACCGACCGGCCGGGCGAGGTCATCTACCTGCGCGACGAGGAGACCGGGGAGTTGTGGGGACCGACTGCGTCACCGATCCGCGACGAGGCCGCGACCTATGTCGCGACGCACGGCCAGGGATACAGCCGGTTCGAGCACGCCGCGCGTGGCATCGCG
Source organism: uncultured Burkholderiales bacterium (assembly GCA_937872345.1). Taxonomy (GTDB): domain Bacteria; phylum Pseudomonadota; class Gammaproteobacteria; order Burkholderiales; family Burkholderiaceae_E; genus Zeimonas. The sequence continues at coordinate 12,563 of CALMSQ010000163.1, forward strand.
CTCGAACTCCTCCAGTACGTGCCGCTCGACGATCCGGTCAAGATTTCGCGGCTGACGATCCGCAACGCCTCGGGGCGCCGCCGGCGGCTCTCGATCACCGGCTACGTCGAGTGGGTGCTCGGCCCGTCGCGCAGCGCGTCTGCGCCCTCGGTCGTGACCGATATCGACGCGGTGACCGGCGCGATGCTGGCGCGCAACCCGTGGAACTCGACCTTCGGTTCCCGCGTGGCCTTTGCCGATCTGGGCGGACGGCAAGCATCCTGGACCGGCGACCGGCGCGAGTTCCTCGGGCGCCACGGCACGCTCGAGCACCCGGCAGCCCTGGCACGCGCTGCGCCGCTCTCGGGGCGGGTCGGGGCCGGGCTCGATCCCTGTTGCGCACTTCGAGCCCCGGTCGAGCTCGAGCCTGGCGAAGCGACGGAGATCGTCTTCCTGCTCGGCGAGGCGGCGACGGCGGCCGACGCGCAAGCGCTGATCGCCCGCTACCGTGCGGCCGACCTCGACGCGGTGCTGCACGAGGTCGGCGCGTGGTGGGACGAGGTGCTCGGCACGGTCCAGGTGAAGACACCCGATCGGTCGATGGACATCATGCTCAATCGCTGGATGCTCTACCAGACGCTGGCCTGCCGCATGTGGGCGCGATCGGCGTTCTACCAGGCGAGCGGCGCCTACGGCTTCCGCGACCAGCTCCAGGACGCCATGGCGCTCGCCGTGGCCCGGCCGGCGGTGACGCGCGAACACCTGCTGCGCGCCGCCCCCCGCCAGTTCGTCGAAGGCGATGTCCAGCACTGGTGGCTGCCGCCGTCCGGCCAGGGGGTGCGCACGCGGATCTCGGACGACCGGATCTGGCTCGCCTTCGCCGCCGCGCACTACGTCGCGACGACCGGTGACGTCGGGGTGCTCGACGAGCCCGTGCCCTTCCTCGAAGGCCAGCCGCTGCAGCCGGGCGAGCACGACGCCTACTTCCAGCCCGTGCTCGCGGAAGAAGGCGCGTCGATGTTCGAGCACTGCGCGCGCGGGCTCGACCAGGCGCTCGCCGTCGGCGCACACGGCTTGCCCCTGATCGGCACGGGCGACTGGAACGACGGCATGAACCGGGTCGGCGAGCGAGGCCAGGGGGAAAGCGTCTGGCTGGGCTGGTTCCTGCACGCGACGATTTCGGCGTTCGCGCCGGTTGCGAGCGGGCGCGGCGAACTGGCGCGCGCCGCGAGATGGCTGTCGCACGCCTGCGCGCTGCGCGCCGCGCTCGAGCGCGACGGCTGGGACGGCGACTGGTACCGGCGCGGCTATTTCGACGACGGCACCCCGCTCGGCACCGCCACCGGCGACGAATGCCGGATCTACGCGATCGCGCAATCCTGGGCCGTCATCTCCGGGGCGGCCGATCCGGCCCGGGCCGTCGGGGCCATGCGCGCGCTGGACGAACGACTCGTCCGACGCGACGACGGCCTGGCCCTGCTGCTGGCGCCGCCCTTCGATCGCACACCGCTCGATCCCGGATACATCAAGGGCTATCCGCCCGGCATCCGGGAGAACGGCGGCCAGTACACGCACGCGGCGGCGTGGTCGGTGATCGCCTTCGCCGCGCTCGGACAGGCGGACCAGGCCGCGGACCTGTTCTCGCTGGTGAACCCGATCAATCACGCAAGCACGCGAGCGGACGTGCAGCGCTACAAGGTCGAGCCCTACGCCGTCGCCGCCGACGTCTATTCGACGCCCCCGCACGTCGGACGCGGAGGATGGACCTGGTACACCGGTTCAGCAGCGTGGCTGTACCGCGCCGGCCTCGAAGCGATCCTGGGCTTTCGCCAGCAAGGCGGATTCCTGCTGCTCGACCCCTGCATCCGGGCGGCGTGGCCACGGGTCGAGATCGCCTTCGAATACCGCACGGCGCGCTACGAGATCGCGGTCGAGAATCCGCAAGGCGTCAGCCGCGGCATCGTCAGGGCCACGCTCGACGGCCACCTGCTGCCCCCAGGGCCGGCCCGGGTCCCCCTGGTCGACGACGGTGAAACCCACGCAGTGCGCGTGATCCTCGGCTGACATGGCCAGGTGCGGCGCGGCTTCTCGTCGTCGCCGGCGACAAGGTGCGCCGGGGACCGTTGCTGGTCGCGCGCGGTGATCGCCGCGAGTGCGGCGGCTGCCGCGACCAACACGACCGGCGCGCTCAGCCGCGCAGCACGCATTTCTCGTAGAGCCCCAGCGCCCGGCCCGCGGGGTCGTACTTCGCCTTCAGCTTCGCGTAGTCGTCCATCCGGTAGGCCCGAGCGAACTCCTCGCGCGTGAAGTAGCTGTCCGAGTACAGCGACTTGATGCCGCCCAGCCGCATCACCTCGAGCTCGACCAGCCGGTTGAAGTGGCCGGGTTCACGCCGCACCCGGCTCTCGACCACGTCCCAGAAGCCGAAGTTCACGTACGGCACGCCGGGCTCGAGCGGGTACAGCGTGAAGCGCGTCGCCGGATCGACCGGTCTGATCGGGCAGATCCACACCGGCACGATGCCGATCTCGCGCAACAGGAAGTCGAGGAACTCGGCGGCGCGCGCGAGCGGGATGTCGACGTCCTGGATCACCGACTCGGTGAAGCGCGCGCGCAGGCGCGCCAGCCGTCGCGTGAGGCCGTGGCGCGCGTTCCACCGCATCACGCGGGTGTAGAAGCGAGAGTTCAGCCGCTCGCGCCCAAGCAGGCGCCGCACCACCGGGTTCTGCGCGTACAGGTTCTTCGAGCACCAGAACCAGTCGGTGTCCCAGCGCCACAGGTAGTCGTGCGCGCTCAGGTAGTCGAGCTCGCGGCTGCGCAGCGATCGATAGTAGATCTTCTCGAACGTGTAGTCGCTGACCCACCGCGCCTCGTCGACGAAGCGCCCGACGCTGAGCACGAGCTCGTCCTTTCCGAACACGACGCCATCGACGAAGTCGGCCGGGCCTGCGCACTGCTTCGCGAGGTCGTCGAAGAACGCCTGCGGATCGGGATGTCGCCGATGCTCGACCCGCACGAAGCGGCGCACCGGCAGCGCGTTCAGCCGCAGCCGGATCGCATAGCCGAGCGTGCCGTACGAATTCGGGAAGCCGAAGAACAGGTCGCGGTGCTCGTTGTCGGGCGCGCAGGTCAGGATGCGGCCGTCCGGCAGCAGCACGTCGAACTCGAGCAGCGTGTCGTGGACCAGCCCGTGCCGGAACGAGGTCGCCTCGATGCCGACGCCTGCGGCGGCGCCGCCGACCGTGATCGTCTTCAATTGCGGCACGACCGCCGGCATCAGGCCGAGCGGCAGCGTCGCGGCGACCAGCTCCTCGTACGAGGTCGATCCTTCGACGTCGACCCGGCCGGCGGCGACGTCGATGGCGAGCACGTGCCGGAACTCGCGCAGGTCGAGCAGGCGCTTGGGCTGCTCGAAGCGGTCGCGGAACAGGTTCGACGAGCGCCGCTCGAGTCCCAGCGGCGCGCTGCTCGCGCCGTCGGCCTGCAACGCGGCCACGAGGCGTGCGCGCCGCGCGGCATGCGCCACGAGCGGGTCGTCGTCCCGGGCCTGCACTTCAGTGGCCCCCTCGCGCGTCGCGGGACGTGCGACCAGGGGTCTCGCTTCCGTCACGACCTTCACCGCCCGTAGAGGAACCCGCGACCCATCGGATAGCCGGTGTCGGTCACGTTGCCCTTGCTGAACACGACCTGGAACAGGTGCGTGTAGCCGGCCGGCGAGCGGAACATCTCGGCGCAACCGATCAGGTAGGTGAGCCAGATGCGCCGGAAGCGCTCGTCGAAGCGCTTCGGATCGAGCGCGCGGATCGCGTCCCAGTTGCGCTCGAAGCGCTCGGCCCACGCGTCGAGCGTCGGCGCGTAGTGCCGGCGCAGGCTCTCGACGTCGACCACCTCGAGCCCGCCGCGCTCCATCTCGTCGATCACGTCGGACAGGATCGGGATCCAG
>CALMSQ010000164.1:0-16553 GCA_937872345.1 uncultured Burkholderiales bacterium
TCGGGCTGGGTCGGCGCGCCGGACATCGCCAGGTAGCCGCCACCGTACGCCTTCCTGACCATCACCGATATGCGAGGCACGGTCGCCTCGCAGACCGCCGAAAGCAGCTTTGCGCCATGCCGGATGATGCCGCCCTTCTCGACCGAACTGCCGATCATGTAGCCGCTGATGTCCTGCAGGAACAGCAGTGGGACGTTGAAGGCGTTGCACAGCCAGATGAAGCGCGCCGCCTTGTCGGACGAGTCGTTGAACAGCACGCCGCCCTTGACTTTCGAGTTGTTCGCGACGATGCCCACTGGTCTGCCGCCCATTCGCACCAGCGCGGTCACCATCTCCTTGGCGAACAGCGGCTTGATCTCGAGCACGCTGCCGTCGTCGGCAAGCGCGTCGATCAGGATCTTCACGTCGAAAGGTACGTTCTGGTTGCGTGGAATGACGTCGCCGAGGTTGACCGGCGAGGCCTTCGGCGCGGTGGGCGCGACGTCGGGCCTCTGCGCATACGATGACGGAAAGTACGACAAATATCGCTTGGCGACGTCGATGGCTTGCTCGTCGTTCTGCACCAACACGTCGCCCAGGCCGCTCAGGGCGCAGTGCATGCGCGCGCCACCGAGTTCCTCCTCGGTCACGTCCTCGCCGATTGCCATCTTGACCATCCGCGGCGACCCCAGGTAGGCCGTCGCCTTCTTGTCGACCATGATCACGACGTCGCAAAGCGCTGGCACATAGGCGGCGCCCGCCGGCGACGGACCGAACAGCACGCACACCTGCGGAATCGCGCCGGAGAACTTGACCTGGTTGTGAAAGATGTTGCCCCACGCGCGTCGGCCGAGGTAGCACAGCTTCTGTTCATCGATGCGGGCTCCGGCCGAATCGACCAGGTAGATCAGTGGAATCTTCAGGTCGAACGCCAGCTGCTGGAAGCGGGTGATCTTGATGAAGGTCTGGTATCCCCAGGTGCCGGCCTTGGAAGTGATGTCGTTGGCGATCACGGCCACCTTGCGACCACCGATCGATCCGATCACCGTGACCACCGCGTCGGCCGGCACGCCCTTCTCGACACCCGCCAGAAGGCCGTCCTCGAAGCTCGGTTCGTCGTCGAGCAGCAGCCGCAGCCGGTCGCGAACGAAGACCTTCCCTTCCAGCAGTTTTGCGGACTTCTCGGACAGGCGCCCGCCCTGCCTTGCCCACTCGCGCTTGTCTTCGAGCTTCTGGTAGATGTCCAACGCTTCTTCCTTTCGAATCAGGTTCCGAACAGCAACGAGCCGAGCGAACGGTCCTGGGCGACCCCCGAACTGGGCCCCTCGTGGCGCAGCGTTCCGGTCGCTAGTACCAATGCGCGGTCGGAATTCTCCAGGGCCAGCCTGGCGTTCTGCTCGACCAGCAGGATCGTCACGCCGCGCTGCCGGAGCAGGCGAACCTGACGATAGATTTCATTGACGATCATCGGCGCCAGACCCATCGACGGTTCGTCGAGCATCAGGACCTTCGGGCGCGCCATCAGTGCGCGCGCCATCGCCAGCATCTGCTGCTCGCCGCCCGAGAGGGTTCCGGCGAGTTGGTGGCGGCGTTCGGTCAATCTCGGAAACATCGACAACGCCTCGTCGAACGAAGCCTGTCGGTCGGCGTCGCGCCGCAAGAACCCGCCGATCCGGATGTTCTCCTCGACCGTCATCGCCGTAAAGATGTGACGCCCCTCTGGAACGTGTACCAGACCGAGACCGACGCGCTGTTGCGGGCTGCGGCGGGTGATTTCGGCGCCCTGGAAGCGGATCGTGCCGCGCACCCGGTCCATCACGCCCGAGATGGCGCGCAGCAGGCTGGTCTTTCCGGCGCCATTGGGCCCGATGATCGCGATCGTCTCGCCAGGCCGTACGTCGACGGAGATGTCGCGAACCGCGCAGAGGTTGCCGTAGTAGGCTGCCACGCCGGACAGCGACAGGAGCGGCTCAGGCTGCATGCGCATCCCCGAGGTAGGCGCGCACCACCGCCGGATCGGCGCGGACCTCGTCAGGCGTTCCCGAAGAGATCACCGCCCCCGTGTCCATGACGAACACCTGTTGGGACACGCTCATCACCAGTTCGATATCGTGCTCGATGAGCGCGATGCCGAGACCGCGCGCCGCCAGTTGACCAAGGGTCCTGCCCAGGGCCGCAGTCTCCTCGTCGTTCAGGCCCGCAGCAGGTTCGTCGAGGAGCAGGTACGCGGGTTCGGTCGCGAGCGCGCGGGCGATCTCGACGCGACGTTGATAGCCATACGGAAGATCGCCGGCGCGGCGCTCCCAGTACGACTCGCCGACCTCGATCAGCGCGAGCAGCTCGCGAGCGTCGGCCAGTGCGGCTCGCTCGGCGCGCCATGCGGCTGGCAGCATGAGCAACTCGGCGTAGATCGGCACACGCCGGTGCAGGTGCCTGCCGGTCGCCACGGCCTCGAGAACGGTCATCTCGGAGAACATCTGGAGATTCTGGAACGTGCGTGCGACCCCCTTTCGGCAGACCTCGTGCGGCCGTCGTCCGGCAATCGATGCGCCATTGACGGTGATGTCGCCGACATCGGGCGCGACGAATCCGGAGATTGCGTTCATCAGGGTCGTCTTGCCGGCCCCATTGGGGCCGATGATCGCCGTGATCGCGCCCGGCGCAATCTGCACCGACACGGTCGACAGCGCCTTCAGGCCGCCAAAGGCCTTGCTTACGTCGCGTGTGGCCAGCATCGCGTTACTCTCGGCGGCCGGACGGCAGAAGACGCGCACCCAGGGAGAAGAGGCCGTCGACCAATCCGGTTGGCATGAACTTCATGATAAGCACCATGGTCACCCCGAAGACCAGCGTCCGGTAGTCCTCGAAGCGGTCGAACAGGATCGGCAAGACAGTGATGATGAACGCGCCGGTGATCGCCCCCGAAACGCGGCTCAGCGAGCCGATGACCACCATCATCAGCAGCTCGATCGAGTAGCCGACTCCGAAGACCCCTGCGTTGAACGAGCGCGCCACGAACGCGTACAGGCCACCGGCCAGCCCGGTGAGGAGTGCCCCGATGGCGAACACGAAGGCCTTCGCCTGGACCACGTCGATCCCCACGCTGGCCGCGGCGGGGGACGACATCTTCAGGGCCCTGAGCGTTCGGCCGATTCGATGCCCGAATATGTTGTTTGCCACGAACACCGACAGCGTCAGCGCGATCCAGGAGACGACGAAGAGAGCATTCATCGACGAGGTATCGTGCCCGAATACCGTGAACTTCGGTACCGACATGCCAGGATCGAGCCCCCCTGTCCAGTCGCGCGCGTTCGCGAAGCCGATGTACATCACGGTGCCGAAGGCGAGCGTCGCCATCGCGAGGTAGTGATCGTGCAGCCTGGACAACGGTCGGCTGATCGCCCAGCCGAGAACCATCGCGCCAAGGGCGGCAGCGACGATCGCCAGCACCGGCTCGACGCCTAGCTTCGTCACGAGGTTGCCGGTGACGTATGCGCCGATCCCGAAGAAGGCCGCTTGGCCGAGCGAGATCTGGCCTGCCAGCCCCAGCATCAGGCAAAGCCCCACCGCCGAGATTGCGTTGACGACCCCGAACACCAGGATCGACTTGTGAAAGTTGTTGTCCGTGCTCCAGGCCAGAACCGGCAACAGGGCGAGGAGCAGAAGTGTGAGCCTGCGATCGATGGCCGATGACATGTTGGCCTACAGTTTCTGTGGCAGGGCGCGCCCCAGGAGCCCTTGGGGACGCAGGATCAGAACGAACAGCAGAAGGGCCAACGACACGACATCCTTGTAGACCGAACTGACGTAACCCGCCGCGAGCGACTCGGTGAGACCCAGGACCAAACCTCCGACGACCGCACCGAGGGGACTGCCGATTCCGCCGACGATGGCCGCGGCGAATCCCTTGATGGCCAGGAAGATGCCGTTGTCGTAGTGCGTCGAGGCAAGTGGCGCAAGCAAGCCGCCGGCGGCTCCGCCGACCACCCCCGCAATCACGAAGGCCGTGGCCGCGGCGCGCCCCGGAGAGATGCCCATCAGCGTCGCCGCGTAGTGATTGAGCGAGACGGCGCGCATGCTCGCACCCAGCCTCGTGTACTTCAGGAGCACCTGCAGCGCCAGCAGGAACGCAAGCAGGCCGCCGGCGATCCAGAGCGCCTGCGACGACACCGTGAGCGGCCCGACCGCCACCGATGCAGGGCCGGAAAATGCCGGCGGGAACAGCGTGTCCTTTCCGAGCCAGACCTGGGCTGCCCCCTTCAGCGCGATCCCTGCGCCGAGCGTGATCATCACCTGCGCGATGTGGTTGTCCCGATCCACGTCCGAGAGGCCCACCTGGTAGACGACCCAGGCGATGACGCCACTGAGCACGGCGGCAAGAAGAAACGCCGGAGCGATCGGAACGTGATGTACCCCGGTGAAGTAGGCGTACAGCATTCCGCCCGCCATCACGAATTCGCCATGCGCGAAGTTCACGACGCGGTTCGTCGCGAAGACGATCGTGAAGCCGATCGCGATCAGCGCATAGATCGCGCCGATCGTGATCCCCGAGACGACGATCTGGCCCAGCATTTCTTCAGCGCCCCCGGACGTCAGACGAGCTCACTCGTCGACCTTCCATTCGCCGCCTTTGACCACCAGCAGGACCATCGACCGGGACTCGGGATCCGGGCCGTGCGACTTCGGCGAAAGCCGGTAGATGCCGTTGCCGCCGACCACGGTCACGGTCTCCATCGCGTCGCGCAGCGATTGGCGGGTGATCGGGCCCGAGATCTTCTTGGCGGCCGCCTCGATGATCAGCAGGGCGTCATAGCTGTGCGCGGTGAAGGTGGCGGGCGCTTCCTTGTAGCGTGCCTTGTAGTCTTCATAGATCTTGGTGACGATCGGACGCATCGGATCGTCGGCGGCAAGCGTCTCCGGCGCGAGCAGGCGCATCGACGAGACGTAGGTACCTTCTGCATTCGCGCCACCCTGCACGATCAGGTCCTTGCTGGCCGCGGCGAAACTGTTGTAGATCGGTTTCTTGAAGCCGACCGCGGCCGCATTCTTCAGGATGATCGTCGGCGCCGGGAACGCGCTCCAGACGAGCATCGCCTGCGCGTCGGAATCCTTCACGCGCAGCACTTGCGCCGTGATGTCCGCGTCCTGCCGGTTGAACTCCTCGTGGCGCGAAACCTGCACGCCGTATTGCGGAGCCAGCTCCTTGACCACGTTCGCGCCGGATTGCCCGAACCCGTCGGCCGCGCTCATCAGGCCGATTTTGGTAATGCCGCGCTTCTTGAAGATGCCCAGCAGGTGCGCCGCGACGACCCGGTCCGTCGGCGGCGTATTGAAGACCCAAGGCGTCACCGGCACCGTCATCTTCTCCGTCCCGGCGTGCGTGACGGACACCACCTTCAACTCATTCGCGATCGGGCCGACGGTCAGGCTCTCTCCGGAGCTCGACGGGCCGATGATGGCGACGACGTTGTCGGACTCCGCGAGCCTGCGGAATTGCTGCGCCGCCTTCGTCGTGTTGCCCTCTGTATCGTAGACGATGCCCTCGATCCTCTTGCCGTTGAGCCCGCCGGCCTTGTTGATCTCGTCAATCTTCATCCGGAAGCCGCGCTCCTCGGGTACGCCGAGGAAGCTCGCCGGTCCCGAGAGGGCGAAGATTCCGCCGATCTTGATCGTCTCCTGTCCGTGCGATACGGTAGCCGCCAGCATCATTGCGATGGGCGCGCACAGCTTCGCCAGCTTCGCGGCTGCGCGGTAGGGTCGGGTGGTGACTGCCAGGTGAAACATCGATGCCTCCTCTGCGCGGCCCTTCGTGACGGGCCATGGGTTTGTGAACGCAAACTAGATTTCGACAAGCGGGTCGGCGACCGGATAGTCGGTATAGCCCGCTTCGCCTTCGGTATAGAACGTGGCACGCTGCGGCTCGGCCCATGCCCTGCCCGAGCGGATCCGCTCCACGAGGTCGGGGTTCGCGATGAACGGACGGCCGAACGCAACGAGGTCGGCCTTCCCGGACACCAGAGCGGCCTCTGCGCTGTCCGGCGTATAGCCGCCGGCGGCGATCAGCGAGCCCTTCCAGTGTCTGCGAGAGAACGCTACCGCGTCGACCGATGCGCCCGTCGCGGCCCGATCGCCGCTCACCTCGACGTTGATCACGTGCAGGTAGGCGATGCCCAGCGAGTTCAGGCCCTCGATCGCCGCCGCGAACAGGCTCGCGGGATCGTCGTCGACCGCACCGTTGAACACACCGAACGGCGACAAGCGGACGCCGACCCGGTCGGCACCGATCCGGTCGGCCAGACTGACGGTGACCTCTCGAAGAAGCCGGCAACGGTTCGCGATCGATCCGCCGTACTCGTCGGTGCGCAGGTTCGAGCTCGAGTGCAGGAACTGGTCGACGAGGTAGCCGTTCGCTGCGTGCAGCTCGACCCCGTCGAAGCCGGCCGCGATGGCGTTCGCAGCAGCCTGCGCGTAGCCGGCCACGATGTCGTCGATGCCGGCACGATCGAGCGCAACCGGCACCGGCATCGGCTGCAGCCCGCCCGGCGTGAAGATCCTTCCCGGCGCGGCGATGGCCGACGGCGCAACTCCGCGGGTGCCTGGCTGCCGGTTTTCGGGGTGAGTGCAGCGACCGACGTGCCAGAGTTGCAGCAGGATCGTGCCGCCGCGCTCGTGGACCGCATCGGTCACCGCTCGCCATCCGCGAATCTGCTCCTGGGCGTAGATACCCGGCGTGCGCGGGTAGCCCTGGGCCTCGGGGCTGATCTGGGCCGCTTCGGCCACGATCAGCCCGGCCCCCGCCCGTTGCGCGTAGTAGCGCGCGTTCAACGTCGTCGGAACACCGCCTGCACCGGCGCGCGAGCGCGTCATCGGAGCCATGGCGATCCGGTTTCGCAGCCGCCACGCTCCGAGCGTGATCGGCGAAAGCAGCCGCTCGTGACTGCTCATTGCGCGCCCGCCAGTTGCCTGTAACGGGCGAGGCTGCCGCCCCGCATCACCTTGCCCGGGAGCGGATGGCCGACGATCTCCTCGGCCATGTGCGCGCACTCGATCAGCTTCTCGAGGTCGATCCCGGTGGCGACGCCCATTTCGTCGCACATGAACACCATGTCTTCGGTGCAGATGTTTCCAGCGGCGCCCTTGTGCCCGGCGAACGGGCACCCGCCGAGGCCCGCGCAGGTGGTATCGAACTGCCGCACGCCCAGGCGCAGCGCAGCGTACGCGTTCGCCAGCCCGGTGCCTCGCGTGTCGTGCAGGTGCAGGCCAATCGCAAGGTCCGGCCAGCGGTCGCGGACCGCGCCGATTGCCCGTTCGACCGACAGCGGCGTTCCCCATCCCACGGTGTCGGCGAGATACACGCCTCGAAGGGACACCGCCGACTCGGCCGCCAGCTCGAGAACCTGCCCGACCATGGACACGACCTTGCGCGGATCGATGTAGCCTTCGAAGTTGCATCCGAAGGCAGTCATCACGTAGCCCCACTCCACCGGAATGCCCTTCTCCCGGTAGACGTCGAGCCAGCGACGCTGCTCTTCGACCGTCTGCGCGATGTCCATGCCGGTGTTCTTGACGCAGAAGGTCTCGGACGCGGTCAGGCGGATGGCCCCCACGATGTCCAGCGGCGTCTCGAGCGCGCGCATCAAGCCCTTGGTGTTGAGCCACAACCCCGTGTAACGAACCCCATCGCGTTTGCGGATTTGCGCGGCGACTTCGGCGGCGTCGGCCATCCCGGGAACACGTTGCGGATTGACGAACGAAACACAGTCGATCTGCCGAACGCCGGTCTGCGCAAGCGCCTCAATGAAGGCCACCTTGCGAGCCGTGGGGATGTCGCTCGACTCGATCTGGAACCCCTCGCGGGGGCCCTCTTCGTGCAGCGTGACGGAAGCAGGCAGGTCGGCCATCGACGTCTCTCCGAACAGCCGGCGCTACTCGAGCGCCACGCCCGCCAGGTTGCCGGTCAGGAACCTGTTCGGCTTGAGGAAGAACGAGAGCACCAGCGCTCCGTTCGGCGACCTCGCGATGTGACGGTTGCCGGCCGGCCGCCAGACATAATCGCCTTGTCGCACCTCGCCTTCCTCGTCCACGATGCTCCCCTCGAGTACGAAGGTCTGCTCGATCTCGACGTGTTCGTGCAGCGGCAACTCGGTTCCAGGCTGCCACCGGAACAGGGCGGTCAGGAGGCCTGTCTCCTTGTCCTGTAGCAGGACCTTCATGTCGACGCCCGGGGTCGGCGTCGGCTTCCAGGGCAGGCTTTCGACTTCGACGTAGCGTGAAGCGAGTCCGGAGAGCAACTCCTCGTTCTTCAGATGGGGCGTGGATGCAGCCATGTCGGGTTCCGGATGTTGCGGCCGCCGGATGGCCAGCAGCTCAAACTAACAAGCGTTCGTATGTTATACGGATCGCCGCAAATGTCAATGCTCCGCCGGGCGCTCAGCCCTCGGCGACGAACCAGGCCGGCTTGCGCTTCTCGAGGAAGCTGCGAATGCCCTCCTCGGCCTCGTCAGAGGACCACATTTCGGCGACTCGGTCGACTGTGTATTGGAAGTTCTCTTCGTGGCCATGACGGTCGACAAAGTCCACGAGCCGCTTCGTCGCGGCGACGGCCGACGGCGCGCAGCGCAGAAAGCGGGCCGCCTGCCTTGCAGTCGCCGCGTCGAGTTCGGTGGACGGAACGACCTCGTGAACGAGGCGCATCGAGCGCGCCTCTTCGGCGCTGAACGGCGCGGCGTTCAGGAACACGGCCCGTGCATTGGACACGCCGATCTTTCTTACGACATAAGGAGAGATCATGCTGGGCAGCAACCCCAGGCCCACCTCCGACAGACAGAACCGGACATCCGACGCGCAGACGACAACATCGCAGATCGCGACGAGGCCCACCCCGCCCCCGTACGCCGGGCCGTTGATGCGGCCCACGACCGGCTTGGAGAGCGTGTCGAGCTCGCGCAGCCAGAGGGCGAGCTTGCTCGCTTCGGCGATGCGGTCGGCGTGCTTGCGGACACGCTGGCTCTGCTGGTACTGGAAGTCGCCCCCGGAACAGAACGCGTCGCCCGCGCCGGTCAGCACCAGGACCCGGATCGCGGGATCGGCGTCGACCGCGGCCACGACCGCCCGTGCTTCGTCGTACATGTCGCCGTTCATGGCGTTCTTGACCTGCGGGCGGTTGAGCGTCAGGCACGCCACGCCTTGCTCGCTGACCTGGAACTCGATCGTGTTGTAGCCCATCGCCTTCCCCTCGCCTGACCCTTCAAGATTGACTAACGTACGTTAGTTAATATAGCATTGCCGGCATCGAAGTCAAATCGGGTGAACCGACCATGTTCCGTCTGACCGATGAGCAGACCTTGTTCGAGGATTCGCTGATCAAGGCAATCGGGCGAACGTCGCCGCTGGAGAAGGTCCAGGCGCTCGACGCAGCGAAGAAGTTCGACGACGATCTCCACGCGACGCTCGCTCAGCTCGGGGTCTGGGGACTCGGCGTCCACGAGCGGCACGGCGGCAGCGGCGGCAGCAACATCGAGCAGATTCTTGCGCTAAGAGCCCTGGGCAATCTCGCGACCTCGATGGCCGTCTTCTGCGTCGTCCAGTTCATGGTCACGCGGCTGCTGAAGGACAACGCGAACGAGGAGCAGAAGAAGAAATACCTGGAGCCGTTAGCGGCGGGACGGATGAAGGCCTCGTTCTGCCTGACCGAGGCCGGCGGCGGCACGGACATCCTGCGGGCGATGAAGACCCGGGCCGTCAAACGCGACGGCATGTACCGGATCACGGGCGCGAAGATGTGGATCAGCGGGGCAACGACGTCCGACTTCTACGTGGTGCTCGCCCGCACTGCCGAGGGGAAGACCGAGGGCGTTTCGATGCTGCTCGTGCCTTCGGACGCGCCGGGAATATCGGCTCGCGAGGTCGACACGTTCGCGATCAACGGCTACGACACCTGCCAGGTCTACTTCGATGACGTCGCGGTGCCGGAGTCCAACCTGCTCGGCGCCGAAGGGAGCGGATTCCGGCAGGTGCTCGCGACGCTGAACTCGGAGCGAATCAATGCCGCGGCCGTCGCACTCGGGATCGCCCAGGGGGCGCTCCAGTACGCTGCGGAGTACGCCAAGGTGCGGCCGGCATTCAAGCGGACTCTCTCCGAATTGCAGGCGGTCCAGCACATGCTGGCGAACGCGGCAACCGAGCTGGAGATGGCCTGGACCTTTCTGCTCCAGACGGCGCAACTCGACGACGAGGGCGCGCCGGTGGACGTGGCCAGCTCGATGGTGAAACTCGCGGCGTCGAACGTGGCGAAGCGAGCAGCCGACGTCGGGATGGACGTCATGGGTGGCGCAGGCTTCGACACGTCGAGCCCGATGCAGCGGTACTACCGCGATCACCGTCTGTACGTCTTCGCGCCGCTGAATGACCAGATGTGCAGAAACCTGATCGCCGAGCGCTATTTCGGATTCAAGCGGGCGTTCTAGGGGCGGCCATGACGATTCGCGGTGAATCCGGGGCGCAGGGGGCAGACGGCCTCGGCGGTCGCGTGGCCGTGGTCACGGGCGGCGCCGGCGGCAATGGCCAGTCGATCGCGCTGGCGCTCCATGCAGGCGGGTACCAGGTCGTTCTTGCGGACATCGACGGGGCACGATTGGCTCGCGTGCGCCGTAGCGCCTTCGGAGACTCGGCGGAATGCATGACCGTCGTGTGCGACGTCTCCAACGCGGCGGATTGCGAGCGCGCGGGACGCTCGATCGTCGACGCCCACGGACGGATCGACGTGCTCGTCAACGGCGCCGGCCTGTATCGCGTCAACCGGATCGGGGACGCGGACTTCCGCGCAACGTACGAGTTGCTCATGCGGGTGAACGTCGAAGGCGTCTTGAACATGTCGTTGGCGCTGCGGGCGCAGCTCGAGCGTGCCCAAGGCGCGATCGTGAACATCGCGTCGATCGAGTCGTTCCTGGCCGGCTCGTCCTCGGTGGGCTACACGGCTTCGAAGACAGCGGTTGCCGGACTCACGAGGGCGTTGGCGGCGGAACTCGCTCATCAAGGCGTGCGGGTGAACGCCGTCGCGCCCGGCATCGTCGATACCCCGATGGTCGCGCACCTCACCGGCGACGAGCGCGCGCGTCAGCGAGCGCGCAGCCGCATTCCAATGAAGCGATTCGCCGCGCCAGAGGAAATCGCGGGCATCGTGGCTTTCCTCGCATCCCCGGCAGCGTCGTACATGACCGGCTCGGTCGTCGTCGCTGACGGTGGCTACCTGCTCGGTTGATGGAGTCTTCGATGCCAATCGATGAACCTGGGCCGCGTCGACAGATCCATACCCGCGAGATCGTGAGCCGCGGGTACGTCCGCGACGATGGCATGTTCGACATCGAGGCCGAGCTGGTCGACCACAAACCGTTTGTCTACAAGGACCGCGAGCGCGGCGACATGCGGCCAGGAGCGCCGATTCACCAGATTCGTGTGCGCGTCACGGTCGACAACGACCTGATCGTCAGAGACATCGCCTGCGAGATGCTTGAGATTCCGTTCGGCTACTGCCGAGGGGCGCTCGGCAGCGTGCGGTCGCTCGTCTCGGTGTCGGTGGGGCCCGGATGGCGCCGGGCAGTGGACGATCGCATGCGCGGAAGGAAGGGCTGCACGCATCTGCGCGAGCTGCTGTACTGCGTCGGCACCGTCGTGTTCCAGGCGATCTCTCCGTACCGTGAGCAGTTCATGAGCGAGATCGGCGCGCCGAAAGGCGGCGATGACGGCTTGCCGTTCTTTCTCGACCAGTGCTATTCGTGGTCGACGGACAGTCCGGTCGTCCAGGAGTACTTCCCGGTGCACTTCCGTCGCAAGGTCGAATGACCGGGCCGCGGCGAAGGACGTATGGCGAGTGGAGGCGCATATGCAGGCGAGCTGGTTCGAAAAGACGTTCTCGCTGCGGGGGCGAACGGCGTTGGTCACCGGCGGTGCGGGGGGCCTCGGGTCGGCCATGGCCCACGCACTCGGCATGGCCGGCGCGAGGGTCGTCGTCAATGGACGCGATGCGCGTCGCTGCGAGGAGTTGGTCGCCGCGCTGACTGGTTCCGGCGTCGAGGCCCTCTCCGAGCCCTTCGATGTCGCTGACGAAGAGGCAGTCGTCCGGGGGATTGCACGGCTACGGGATCGAGGCGTCGTCATCGATACGCTGGTGGCCAACGCCGGGGCGCAGAATCGCAAGGCGGTGCTCGAGATGCCGCTGGCGGAGTGGCAGGCCTTGATGGGCGTCCACGTCAACGGCGCATTCAACTGCGCACGCGCCTGCCTTCCGGCGATGCTCGAGCGAGGGTTCGGCCGAATCATCGTGATGTCGTCGGTGGCAGGCCAGGCTGCCCTTCCCAATGTCGCCGCGTATGCGACGGCCAAGGGCGCACTGGCATCGTTCACCCGCGCGCTCGCGGTGGAATATGGCGGCCGCGGCATCACGGCGAACGCATTGGCCCCCGGCTTCGTGCGTACCACGCTGACCCGCGCGCTGCAGGAGAACCCCGAGTTCCAGAAGTTCCTCGAATCCGGGGTGCCCGCAGGCCGCTGGGCCGATCCGCAGGAGATCGCCCCCGCCGTGGTTTTTCTCGCCTCGGCGGCAGGTTCGTTCGTCAACGGCCACGTGCTGACCCTCGATGGCGGCATGCTGGCGCGGATGTGAGGTGCGCTGCAGTGTTCCACCACGTGGTCCTGATGGAGTTCACCGCTGCGGCGGATCGGCATTTTTTCGACCAGGTCGAGGCATTCGCCGAGCGCGTCCGCCGCGACGCTCCGAACCTCTTGCGATACGTGTTCAGTCGAAACATCGCTTCGCGAAGCGACGGCCTGACGCACGGGATCGTCTCGAGTTTCGTGAGCGCTGCCGATCACGATGCCTACCAGGTTTCGGACGTGCACCAGCAGATGAAGGCGTACATGACACCGTTTATCGCGCGAATCATCGTCTGTGAAATCGACGAGGAGCAGCCGTGAGCGCCCGCGCCGACAGCCAGCTTGGTCGCTTTCTCGCGCTACACGGCATCGCAGACTACGAAGCGCTATGCGATCGCGCCGCCAGAGACCCCGACTGGTTCTGGCGTGCGGTGATGGAGTTCCACCGCTTGCGCTTCTTCCGGCCATTCGACCAGCTGCTGGACACGTCGCTGGGCCCCGAGTGGGCTCGCTGGTGCACGGGCGGGACGACGAACATCGCATGGAACTGCCTGGATCGGGTAATCGAGGCGGGGCGCGGCGAGCATTCGGCAATCGAATGGACAGGCGAGACCGGCGAATGCCGAGCGCTGAGCTATCACGAGCTCGCCGCGCTCGTGCGACGCGTGGCCGACGGTTTGGCCCGGCTGGGCTATCGCGAGGGCGACGTGGTCGGCCTGTACATGCCGATGGTGCCGGAAACCATCGCGGCCTACCTGGCGATCGTCAGTCTCGGAGCAATCGCCCTTCCGATGTTCTCCGGGTTCGGCGCGCAGGCGGTTGCCGAGCGCTTGACCGACGCGGGAGCCAAGGGGGTCGTGACCGCCGACGTCACGCTGCGACGGGGCAGGAAGATCGCGATGCTCGAGGTCATCGAGGAGGCGGTGACCTCGGTACCGACGCTCGAACACGTCTTCGTGGTCGCTCGCGATACGGTCGCCCGGTTCCCGGGAGGTGGCCGCACGCGCTCCTGGGACGACCTCATCTCTGCGAGTGGCGAACGTCGTCCCGTCGAGCTGCCGGCGGAAGCGACAGCGATGATTGTCTACACCTCCGGAACGACGGGCAAGCCCAAGGGTACCGTCCACTCGCACTGCGGCTTCATGACGAAGGTCGCGCTCGATTTCGGCCTGATCCTCGATCTCCAGTCGAGTGACCGACTCCTGTGGATGAGCGACATGGGTTGGCTGACCGGCCCGATCCTCGCGGTCGCGGTGCCACTGATGGGAGCGACCCTGGTGCTTGCCGAAGGCGTTCCGGATTACCCCGAGCCCGGACGCCTGTGGAAGCTGGTGCAGGACTACCGGATCAGCTTCCTGGGCGTGGCGCCGACCATGATCCGCGCCTTCATGCAGCAACCGCCGGAGGTAGTTGCGCGGTACGACCTGTCGAGCCTGCGCGTGACGGCAGCGACGGGCGAACCGTGGACGCCCGAAGCATGGACCTGGTTCCGCCGGGAGGTCGGCCGCGACCGTGTGCCCTTGCTCAATTACTCGGGCGGAACCGAGATCGGCGGCGGAATCGTTGCGGGTACCGTATTGCACGAAGATCTCGAGCCTTGCGCGTTCGCCGGGCCGATCCCGGGCATGGGCGCAATCGTCGTCGACGAAGCCGGCAACCGGGTCGGCGCCGGCCAGGTAGGAGAACTGGCACTCTCGGTTCCGTCGATAGGATTGACGAGGGGCTTCTGGAACGATCCGCAGCGCTACGTGGAGAGCTATTGGTCGAAGATACCCGGACTCTGGGTGCATGGCGACTTCGCTTCGATCGACACGCGCGGCCGCTGGTACATCCACGGCCGCTCGGACGACACCATCAAGATCGCGGGCAAGCGGACCGGGCCAGCAGAGATCGAGGCGGCATTGCTGGCCACCGGAAAGGTCGCCGAGGCCGCGGCAGTGGGTGTACCCGACGCCCTGAAGGGCTCTGCCGTCGTATGCGTGTGCGTGCCGTCCAGGCACGCAGCAGCCGACGCCGACCTCGCCGACGAACTGCGTTCGGCGGTCGTCCAGGCGCTGGGATCGTCGTTCCGGCCGAAGTCAGTGCTATTCGTGGCCGATATCCCGAAGACTCGAACGATGAAGATCATGCGCCGACTGGTGCGCTCGGTGCTGATGCACGAGCCTGCGGGCGACCTGTCTGGACTGGTCAATCCCGATTCGCTCGAGGCGCTCCGCAAGACGGTTGGCTAGAACATCTCAACCTATACCGTCGCGCGGCTCGCGCCGACCGACGCCCCGGCCGAGCGGGGCGCCTTGACTGCAGAGCCCGGACTGGCCTGCGCGCCGAGCATCTTGTACGCCAGGTCCGTGTGGATCCGGACAAGCTCCTGCTTGCTCATCCGGCCGTCCGGCCGGTACCAGTTGCAGACGCCCGTGAGCATTGCCAGCACGGCGAACGTGGTGACGCGGGAGTCGACGGCCTGGAAGACCCCCGTCCTGACGCCATCGTCGATGATCGCGGTCAGGCGCCCCGAGTACTCGTCGCGCAATCCGGTGACGACCTTGTAGTGTGGCTTCGTCAGGTTGCGCAATTCCATGTTCCCGACGAACACTTCGAGGCGCGAGTCGAGATGGAAATCCAGGTGGACATTGATGAAGTTTCGAAGCCTGGCAACCGGATCGACCACATCGCGATTCGCTGCATCGAGCTCCGCGAGCAGTGCAATCAGCACGTCACGCAGAAGGTCAAACAGCAGGCGCTCCTTGCTCCTGATGTAGTTGTAGAGCGACGGAGCCTGAATTCCGACTTCCTTTGCGAGCATGCGAAGGCTTGCCGCCTTGAAGCCATGCTTGGCAAATACGCGGATCGCGGCCGAGCGAATCGCCACCTCGGTCGGGTGTCGGGCGGAGTCCTCTGTTCGCATGCGTACCTTCCAATCTGGCTGGGGCCGGCAGTGGAAATCGGCTAACTATAGTACGTTAGTCAAACGCAGCTTACACCGCCATCGATCGCCAGGATCTGGCCGGTGATGTGCTTGCCGGCGTCGGATGCGAACAACACGGCCGCCCCCTTCAGGTCCTGGTCATCGCCGAGACGGTGAAGCGGCGTGGCGTTCTTGACCATCGCCTCGATCTTTTCGAGCGCCCCCTTCGCCATCCTGGACCAGAAGAAGCCGGGGGCGAGCGCATTGACGGTGATGCCGTATTGGCCCCACTCCCCTGCGAGCGTGCGCGTGAAATTGACGAGCGCACCCTTCGTCGTGTTGTAGCCGAGAGTCTGGATCGTTCCGAGCGGATTACCCCGTAACCCGGCGATCGACGCCACGTTGATGATCCGGCCATAGCGCCTCGGGATCATCGAGCGCTTGCCGATTGCCTGGCTCAGCAGGAATGGCGCGTTCATGTTCAGCGAGACCATTTTCAACCAGGCATCGAACGGGTAATCCTCCGCGGGCGCACCCCAGGACGCCCCCGCATTGTTTACCAGGATGTCGCAGTGTCCCAGCTTCGCCAGCGCCGCGTCGGCGAACGCATGCACCGACTCCGGCTTTCCGAGATCGGCTGCGACCGCGTGCGCCTTCACGCCCATCTTCGCCAGGTGCGCCACGGCCTCGTCGAGTTCGTCCTGCTTGCGCGCGGCCAGCAGCACCTCGGCGCCCATTTCGCCGAGCGCCTCGGCGATCTGCAGGCCGAGCCCTCGCGAGCCGCCGGTGACGATCGCCTTGCGGCCGCCGAGATCGAGCGCTTGCTTCAACGACATGATGGTCTCCAGAGGTGAAAGGTTCAGAACCACGCATCGCGCATCTCGAGCGTGGTCGCGTCGAGCGACGCGAGCAGGTCGAGCATCGGCGCGAGCTTCGGCAGTTCCCAGCGATGGAAGTAGCGCGCCGCCTGCAGCTTGCCCAGGTAGAAGTCGCGCTCGGCGTCGGTCAGCCCGGGCCG
>CALMSQ010000165.1:0-8724 GCA_937872345.1 uncultured Burkholderiales bacterium
CGGCGCTTCGCGCTCGCTCGCGTCGCGCAGCAGGCCCGCCAGGACATGTCGACCGGCCTGCTCAACGACCGCGGGCTCATCGCCGAGATCGGCGAGCGCCTGTCGATGCCCACGCGCCCCGACTACGGCCTCGTCGGCGTGCACCTGTCGAACTTCGACGCGCTGAACGACCTGTGCGGCACGATCCAGGCGCTGCAGCTCGAGCAGAGCGCGGCGGGGATGCTGATGCAGCAGCCGGGCGCCCGGGCGGCCGCGCGGCTGTCGGCGGGGCGTTTCGCGCTGCTGATCGAGGCCGAGTCGGTCGCCGAGGTGCGCGCGGTCGCGCGCGAGCTCTACTCGCAGCTGAACGGCCAGCTGTTCAAGACCGAGCACGGCAGCGTGCGGCTGCAGCTGTGCGTCGGCGGCCTGCTGATCGACCGCAACGCGCTGATCAACAGCGAAGACTGCCTGATGTCGTTGTCCGACGCGATGGCGATCGCCGCCAGCGTGCGCGACCCGCAGCTCTTCGTCGAGCCGCTGTCGCAGACGATGATCGACGCGCGGCGCGCCCACCAGGGCAAGATCGAGCACATCCGGGAAGCCATCCGCGACAAGCGCTTCGAGCTGCACGCGCAGCCGATGATCGATCCCGACGCGCCCGAGGGAATGCTCTCCTACGAGGTGCTGATCCGCCTGCTCGACCGCGACGGCGGCCTGATCCGCCCGCCCGAGTTCCTGTCGCTGGCCGTGCAGGCGCAGATGACCCCGATGATGGACCGCGGCGTGATCCGGAAGATCTTCTCGTGGCTGGCCGACCATCCCGACGCACTGGCGCGCACCTGGAAGTGCTCGATCAACCTCTCGGGCCTCACGATGAGCGACGGCACGATCGCCGGCTTCATCCGCGAGCAGCGCGCGCTGTACTCGATCCCCGCCGACAAGATCGTCTTCGAGATCACCGAGAGCGAGGCGATCCGCAATCCGGCGGCCGCGTCGCGGCTGGTCGACGACCTGAAGGCCGAGGGCTTCGGAATCGCGCTCGACGACTTCGGCACCGGGCTGGCCACCTTCGAGTACCTCAAGCGCTTCCCGCTCGACTACCTGAAGATCGACGGCTCGTTCATCCGCAACCTGGTGTCGAACCCGATCGACGAGGAAATCGTGCTGTCCACCGTGCGCGTGGCGCGGCGGCTGAACATCCGCACCGTGGCCGAGCACGTGCACAACCAGGACACGCTCGACCGGCTCACCGACATCGGAGTCGACCACATCCAGGGCGACTGGATCGGCCGGGCGGCGCCGCTCGAGCAGCTGTTCTCCGCGCCGGCGCGGCGCACGACGTCGTCGGCCTGAGCCGGCCCCTCTTCAGCCGGCCAGCCAGCGCCGCAGGTCGGGTTCCTCGTCGACGTCCCAGAGGGTGCGCAGCTGCGACCAGCGCACGCCGCTCTCCTGCAGCCGACGGCGCGTCGCGGCCATCAGCGAATCGCGCCCCCACGGCATTTCGTCGAAGAGGCGCGCGACGCGCCGCCTGAGCCCGACCAGCGCGTAGCCGCCGTCCTCTGTCGGCCCGAACACCGCGTCGCGCTCGCGCAGCGCCTCGAACGCGTCGTGCAGGTCGCTCGCGGCGAGCGAGACCACGTCGCTGCCGACCAGCACCGGCACCCTGCCCTCGTCGAGCGCGCGCCCGAGCGCTGCCTCGATGCGTTCGCCCACCGACGACCCGAGCTGGGTCGTGAGCGCGAAGCCGTGCATCGCGGCGAGCCGCGCGCACTCGCCGTCGCGATCGTCGCCGAGGATGCACAACTCGACTTCGATGTCCGGCGACTGCACCTGCGCCTCGCGCACCACCGACAGGATGTCGCGCAGCATCGTCCGGTAGTGCGCCAGCGCGGCGGCCTCGCCGACCGCGCGCGCGAGCCGCGACTTGACCTCTCCGGGGCGCGGCACGCGAGCAAGGACAATCACACGTCGGGTCATGAAGGGCATCCGCAATCGGGGGAATCTGCGATCATTCTGGCACGCATGAACGCCGTCGAACTCGCCCGCAGCGCCCGCGTCGTCGCCGGGCCTCTCGCCTTCGTCCTCGTCTGGCTGCTGGTCCCGGCGCAATTCGCCGCGACCGACGGCACGACGGGCGTGCTCTCCGACGCCGGGCGCGCCACGCTGGCGATGATGGCCTGGATGGCCACCTGGTGGCTCGGCGAGGCCGTGCCGGTGGAAGCGACCGCCCTGCTCCCGGTCGCGCTCTTCCCGCTGCTCGGCATCGCCAGCGTCGCCGACGCCTCCGCCCCGTATGCGTCCGACGTCGTGTTCCTGTTCCTCGGCGGCTTCATGCTCGCCGCGGCGCTGCAGCGCTGGGCGCTCGACCGCCGGATCGCGTTCGCGGTGCTGGCCCGCGTGGGCTCGCGGCCTGCCCAGCTCCTCGCGGGCCTGATGATCGCGACGGCATTCCTCAGCATGTGGGTGTCGAACACCGCCACCGCGGCGATCATGATGCCCATCGCCGCCTCGCTGGCGGCTTCGGTCAGCCAGCCGGGGCCGGCCCACGGCCGGTTCGCCGCGGCGCTCGCGCTCGCCGTCGCGTACTCGGCGTCGATCGGCGGCATGGCCACGCTGATCGGGTCTCCCCCGAACGGGATCGCCGCGCGCGTGATCGAACAGTCGACCGGCGAACCGGTCTCGTTCGCGCAGTGGATGCTGATGGCCGCGCCTGCAGCGGCGCTGATGCTGCTGGCGTGCTGGTGGTGGCTGTCGCGACGGCTGCCCTCCGTCCAGACCGGAGCGCCGGCGCACGAGGCGCTCACCGAAGCGGCCGCCCGCCTCGGCTCGATGAGCGCCGGCGAGCGCGGCACCTTGATGGTGTGCGCGGCCACCGCGGCACTGTGGATGTTCCGGCCCGCGCTGGTCTCGTTCGACATGGGCGGAACGCGGCCCCTCGCGGCGCTCTCCGACGCAGGGATCGCGATGGCCGCCGCGCTCGCGCTGTTCGTGCTTCCCGCAGGTGGCGCGGCTGCGGGCGCACCGCCCGCACGCCTGCTCGATTGGCCGACCGCCGCGCGGCTCCCGTGGGGCGTGCTGGTGCTGTTCGGCGGCGGCTTGTCTCTCGCGGCCGCGATCCAGGCCAACGGCGTCGCCGAATTCGTGGGCGCGCACAGCACCGCGCTCGCGGGCTGGCCTGCGCCGGCCGTCCTCGTCGCGGTGCTGGTGGTCACCGTGTTCCTTTCGGAGCTCACGTCGAACACTGCGCAGGCGGCCACGATGATTCCGCTGCTCGCCGCGTTGGCGGCCGGCCTCGGCAGCGACCCGGTCGTGATGATCGTCGCCTGCGCCCTCGGATCGAGCTGCGCATTCATGATGCCGGTCGGCACGCCCCCGAACGCGATCGCGTTCGGCACCGGGCTCGTCACCATGCAGCAGATGTGGCGAGCCGGCCTGTGGCTCAACCTGGCCGCGATTGCGGTGCTCGCCGCCGTGGTCGGCCTCTGGGTGCCTGTCGTCACCAGCCCCTGAGCCTGCCGCGCGCCGCGGCAGCCGGCTCGGTCATGACTTCGCGAACAGCGAGGCGATGTCGCGGAATGCCTTGAACTCGAGCGCGTTGCCCGAGGGATCGAGGAAGAACATTGTCGCCTGCTCACCGACCTCGCCCTGGAAGCGCACATGGGGCTCGATCACGAAGCGCACGCCGGCCGCGCGCAGCCGCTCGGCGAGCGCCTGCCATTCGTCCATCGGCAGCACCACGCCGAAGTGGCGCACCGGCACCTGGTCGCCGTCGACCGCGTTGGTCGAGGCCGCGCGCGCCTCGTGGGCGGCGAGATGCGCGACGACCTGGTGGCCGTAGAGGTCGAAGTCGACCCACTCGGCCGAACTGCGCCCTTCCGGGCATCCGAGCAGGCCGCCGTAGAAAGCCCGTGCAGCCGCGAGATCGTGGACGGGAAACGCCAGGTGAAACGGGTGGACGGCCATTCGGTCGGAGCTCCGCGAAAGCGACGAGGACGCGCCGGCGGCAATCGGCGCGCGCCGGGATTATGCCGCAGCGGGACGCGGACGGACTCCGCAAGGTGCACCGGAGACGCGGACGAACTCGATGAGCCGGCAGAGGCCTCGAGGTTTCGCCTTCGGACTCGCTCCACCCGGCGACAGGCGCCGACGTGGCGACCTGAACCGGCCTACCGCTCCAGAGCCAGATGATCCTGGGCTCGCACCGCGCGCGCTCCTTCGCCATGTTCCATCCAATAGGCCAGCGCCGGCGTCGGCGCCAGTGCCGCACCGAAGTAGAAGCCCTGTGCCTGCCCGCACCCGGATTCCTGAAGGAATCGCACCTGGTCCTGCGTCTCCACCCCCTCGGCGATGACGTCGAGCCGCAGTGCCTTGGCCAGCGCCAGAATGGCCTTGACGATCTCGCAGGAATCCACGTCGCGCGGCGTGCCGGCCACGAAAGTCCGGTCGATCTTGAGCGCACTCACGGGGAGGCGGGAGAGCCGCGCCAGGCTCGAGTAACCGGTCCCGAAGTCATCGATATGCATCGCGAAGCCCAGCGCCGCAATTTCATCCAGCGACCGCTTGGCCCGATCGATGTCGGTCGCAATCGTGGTCTCGGTCAGTTCGAGAATCAACACCCCAGGAAGCTCCGGGTCGCGCGCCGTCATTTCACGGAGCGCAGCGACGAGCCGGTCGTCGTGCAGTTGCATCGCGGAGACGTTGACGGCGATGGGACATCGCATCCCGCCGCGCCGCCACGCCAGGCTCTGCCGCGCCGCTTCGCGCACCACCCATTCCCCGAGCGTGACGACGAATCCCGATTGCTCGGCCGCGGCGATCAGTTCTCCGGCCCCCTGCATGCCATCGGGCGTGTTCCAGCGCAGTAGCGCCTCATAGCCGACGACCGAACCGGCTGGAAGCCCAACCTTCGGTTGATAGTGAAGCACGAACTCGCCGCGTTCGAACGCAGAGCGCAGGTTCTGCAGCGAAATTGCCCGGTGTGTTGCGCGCCGCCCAACCTCCGAATCGAAGTAGCGCCAGAGGTTCCGACCAGCGGACTTCGCGGCGTGAAGGGCGATTCCGGCCGCCGCCAGCAGTTCTTCACCGTTGCTGCCGTCTTCCGGGTACCGCGCAATTCCAACCGAGGCGGTCAAGTAGAGCGATGTATCGCCCAAGTCGATTGGCTGGGCACACGCACGCATCATCATCGCAGCGAGTTTCTCGAGATCCCGAGACTCGCCATGCCGTACGAGGGCGCCAAACTCGTCGCCGCCCAGGCGCGCCAACTCGCAGGAGCCGTCGGTCACGGTCCTTAGTCGCTCTGCGAGTGCGTCGATGACCTGGTCACCGACCGCGTAGCCACGCACGTCATTGACGGTCTTGAGATTGTCGATGTCCAGGTAGAGCAGCGACAAGGGCCGTTTCACATCGGAGGCGATTGCGAGCAACTCCTCGACCCGTGCCATCAGACCGCTGCGATTGGCCAGCCCTGTGCGCGCATCGTGATAGGCGAGATACCTGAAGCGCTCCTGGGCGACCTGCAGTTCCTCGAGGACGCGAGTCTGCTCGGTCACGTCGCGAGAGACCACGACGAACTCTCCGCGGCGTCCGGCATTGAACAGCTTCCCGATGCACTCGAAGAACCGATATTCGCCGTTCCTGCATCGCAGACGCAATGTCGTGCGCCGCTCGAGTCCCCGGTTCATCGCTTTGGCCGCCTTGACCATCCCGGGCTTGTCGTCCGGGTGGAGCAAGTCCACGAATCGCATGCCCTTCAGGGATTCAGGGTCATGACCTGTCAACCCGACGACTGATGACGAGGCGAACAGGATGGCTCCATCGGCGGCATGCAAGGTCACGATGTCGGAGATGCTGGAAGAAAGGGCGCGATGCATCCGCTCCGATTGAACGAGCCGCGCCTTGTGGGCCCGGGCGTTGGCCCAGAATCGGGCGGCAAAGACAAAGCTCGCCAGCAGCAACAGTGCCGACGCCCCGAAAGCCGCCACCGCCGCACCGCGCTGGTACCAGCGCCCTTCCGCCGGCTCCAGCCACGAGTCGCGGATGGCCATGCGCTCATCCGGGTGAAGCGCCTGGATGGCCTGGGTGATATCGGAGAACAGCTTCGGACGGTCCGCTCGCACCGCGAGAGCGGGCTCGAACTGAAACGGCAAGCGGCCCGGTAGCGAGAACCGCGACAAGCCGAGCTTCTCGATGTAGTAGACCGCCCGGTTCTCTTCCATGGCGACGAAATCGACGCGCCCATGCGCAAGCGCATCCAGGGCGTCGACGTCGCTGTCGAAGCCAACGTAACGCACCCCCGCGCCGAGTTCCATGAATCCGTCGATGGTGCCGGCCTGGAGGACGCCGACTCGCTTGCCCGCCAGGTCCGCTGTCGAGACGGGGAGCGACGGCCCCATCGGTCCACTCACCAACGCGATCGGCAGGTGTTCCAGTGGCCGCGTGAACAGTGCGTGAACAATGGGGTTGGCCGTCTGCATCAACGGACCCGCGACATCGACCTCGGCCCTGTCGATCGCCTGCTTGAGTGCGGCCAGGTTGTCGAAGAACCGCACGTCGAAGCGCAGGCGCGAGCGCTGCTCGAGCGCTGCGAGATACTGGCCGAGATATCCACGCAGCGCACCGCCGGTTTCGCGCATGGACAGTGGCGGAGCCTCGACGGTGCCGAACGTGACGCTCAGTCTCGGCGCCGCGTACGCCGGCCCCGGCACACCGTGCCCGCCATGCGTTGCGCCCGAAACGGCGATGAGCGCCGCGAAGACAGCCAGAACGCGGAATATCCGCATTGGAAGGACCTACCTCCATCATTGAAGCCCCTCAGATTATTCGACAGTTGTGCCGCACGCACATGAATCCGGGCACGTGCCGAGTTGCCCGGAAGGCGATTCTTTAACTCGGAGCCGACAAACGCGCGGATCCGGGGAATGGACGGCGGTGTCACCTTCGTAAGGTTGCGAGTGTCGACCGCCGACGCGCCGGCCGTTGCTCGGCTCGAGTCGTGAAAGCCCGCGCGCAGATCACACGCCGCCGGGCCCGTGGCGACTGCGACCGGAACAGCATGAGTGGGTTGCGCATTGCCATGGTTCCACCGTGCCGTGGGCCGACATGCGAGGTCGCCGTGCGCCCTCAGCCGGACCTGCATTTCGCTCCCGAAGCGGGGCGCCTCGGGGGCCCTGTCTTTCACGGCTTCAATCGACATCGTCAGCCTGAGACCATCCCGCACCCCCTGGCGGATGGCCCGAGGTCTCACCCGAAAAATGCTCCCCTGCGACTTTCGCGCGAACCGAACTGCCTTCTATTGAACGAGGCATCGACGTGCAGGGCGAGGCCACGCAGGAAGATGCGTCTTCGGCCCGTGCGAAACGGCTTGCCTGCGTGCTCCTGGGTGTGCTCGGCAACAGCCTGGACGATGCGAGCGCGCAGCTCGAGGTGTTCGGGGCACCGATGCCAGGCACTGAGCTCTGACTGCCAAGTCGACGAAGGTTCTACATGCAGACGACCACGCTCACGACTCTGCGCGGCGTCCGCGCCGGGGGCGGCTTCGCGCCGCCCATCTCGGTTGCTCCTGGCGTCCCCGTTGAGGTCGCACTCAGTCAGGCGTCGGTACGTCTCTGCGCTGCGCCGGCGGTGCTCGACGAAAGGGAGACCGACGGATTCTCGAGAGGGATCCAGTTCATGATCGAATCGGCGAAGGCGCTCGTTGACGCTTCGATTCGGCCGGGCGCCAGGCGCAGCAGCGGCCACGACACACAAGCCGCCCGCTGGGCACTCGGCGAGGATGATCTGCTCAAGCGAGCAGGGCTTCGGTCGAGCGTTGGAGTTCCTCGAGCGCCCGCACCGCGGCGCTTCGAAGGATCGGCTCGGCCATCGGTCCCGCCAGGCTCGCGCCTGGAGTCTGGCCAGCCTTGGCCGCTTCGAACCATCGTCGGCACTCGGCGAGCGGTTCGCTCAGTGCCAGGAATTTCTCGGCCATGAGACGCGAGGCGATCGCTTCGAGGATCGCAATTCGCGCGAGGAGTTCCTCGGTCGGGTGAAGTTCATCCATCGCAACCTCTGGAGTGTGTTGCAGCCGGAAGAATGAGGCGCCGGGCGAGCTGCCAAGGGAGGAGCCTCTCGAAAGCGTCAGGGGCTTGCCGTACCGTTTTCGCCTGTGCGTGAGCTCAGACCTCCATTCATCCCGCTGATGCTGCCACGCGTCGGCCGTGCTTGCAGCCTCGACGGTGGTGCGACAAATGCCCGGCTCGGAGGCGCCTGGAAGCACTATTGTCGACGCATCTACAGAAAGCGGAGAGCGAAGCCATGACCGACCAACAGATCGACGAATTGCTGCAGCGTGCTGCCGATGGCGACTACGAGGCGCAGGCCCGCGTCGACGCCTGGATTGCCGAGGCTCTGGGCCCGGTGTGTGCAACGGCGCCGATGGAAATCCCCGAACGCTCCGGCACGGTCATCGGGTACGACCGGCTCGAATGCTGCTGCGGGGGCGCGTAGCCGCCGCCCTCTCGCACAAGCCGCCTACGAGCGGCTTCTTCGTTTCCGGGCGCGATTTCCGGGCGCGATTTCCGGGCGCGATTTCCGGGCGCCGCGGGCAGGGGCCGAGTCCTCCGAGCGTGTTTCCGGGCGTGACCGCCCAGAATGGACAACGGGTTAGCCCCTTGCGAGAGCCAACCCGTCGATTTCATTGGTCGGGACGGCGGGATTCGAACTCGCGACCCCTTGCACCCCATGCAAGTGCGCTACCAGGCTGCG